>CAVKVO010000065.1:0-11178 GCA_963659575.1 Prevotella sp. CAG:1031 | reverse complement strand
ACGCCGTTGTTCTACAATCTTGATGCCATCATTGCCGTGGGCTACCGTGTGAACATAGGACGTCCACATGTCGAAGAAACCAAAAAACAGGGTGTTCCTTTCTCTTATAATTAATAATGTGTAACTTTGCAGCCTTAAAACAGGGTGACGACTGGCTGCAAGACGCTGGTTTTTAGCCCGACTGAAACGACAAGATGAAGTTTGCCATAATTGCCGCAGGTGAAGGTAGCCGACTGGCAGCAGAGGGAATAGCACTGCCAAAACCTCTTGTTGAGGTGGGCGGTGAACCGCTGATAGACCGGTTGATAAGGATATTCATGGACAACAACGCCGAAGAGATTGTTGTTGTCTGCAACGATGCCACTGCGCAGGTGAGCAGTCATCTTGTACACATACAGCGCGACGGACTCAAAGGGCGGCCAGTGCCGTTGCGCTTCTGCGTAAAGAGTACCCCCAGTTCCATGCACAGTTTCCACGAAATAAGCCAATGGCTCGGCGAAGGCACGTTTTGCCTGACCACAGTGGACACGATTTTCAATGAAACAGAGTTCAAGAGTTATGTTGAAGCCCTGCGCCAAGCCACGACGGAAGGCGATTGGGACGGACTGATGGGCGTCACGGACTATGTAGACGACGAGAAACCGCTCTACGTAGCCACCGACGACGACCTGCAAATCACGGGGTTTCTCGACCAAAGCGACTCTTGCCGCTACATCTCGGCGGGCATCTACGGACTGAAGCCGCAGGCTATTGACACTCTGAACGAGTGCATCAGTCGTGGCGAGAGCCGTATGCGCAACTTCCAGAGGGCACTCGTCAGCAACGGACACAGGCTGAAAGCATATCCGTTTAGCAAGGTTCTCGACATAGACCACGCCGCCGACATCGCCAAAGCGGAAGAGTTTCTCGCTTCAGGGCGATAGGTGAACGGTGCCGAAGCCTCTTCCTTTTAAGGATAAAGGCGGTAGAGCCGAGGCAGAACATATAAGGATGACATTATTCAATAGGACAGAAGATGGAAAAGAGTTTTAAGGAATTGCTGCACGCGTCGTTCAAGTCGGAAGACACAGAAGAATGGCTCGACGTGTATTTCACTCGCCCTGTGGGGCTGGCTTTCGCACTTTTGTGGGAAAAGCTGGGCGTTCACCCCAACGCGATAACCATTCTGTCGTTCTTTCTCGGTGCCGGAGCCGGTTGGATGTTCTGGCATGAGGACTTGAAATATAACATCGGAGGCGTGATACTGCTGATGCTGGCCAATTTCTGCGACTCTACCGACGGCCAACTGGCGCGACTAACCAATCAAAAGACGCTCTTGGGACGTGTGCTCGACGGTTTTTCGGCCGACGTGTGGTTCTTCGCCATATACCTTGGCATCTGTCTGCGCCTGTACAATCAACCCATTCCGTTCACCAATGTCCGCTGGGGACTCATCATCTTCATCGTCTGTGCCGAAGCGGGATTCGTTTGCCACACAAGGCAGTGCGCCCTTTCCGACTACTACCGACAGATTCACCTGTACTTTCTGCTTGGAAAGGATGGCAGCGAGTTTGACAACAGCAAGGACCAGTGGGCCATATTCCACAGCATACCCAAGAAACTGAGCAACTGGTTTCAGCTTCTTTTCTACTACAACTATGCCCGATATTGCGCCGGACAGGAGCGCCGGACACCGCAGTTCCAGAAGTTTTACGCCAATGTCAAGGCCAAATATCCCACGGCCAACGACATTCCGCAGTCGCTGCGCGACGAGTTCCGAAAGGGATCGCTGCCACTTATGAAGTTTACCAACATACTCACGTTCAACACCCGCGCCATCACGCTCTACGTAGCCTGTCTCTTGAATGTGCCGTATGTCTATCCGTTGGTGGAGATAGTAGTGCTTTCCGCCATTTGCCATTACATGTGGCGCCGTCACGAGGCTCTCTGTGTACGGCTTGACGCCAAGTATGCCCAATGAACAGACTTTTTTCCATTATCATTATACTGCTTTTCGTGGCTGTACCCAATAGCTGGGCGCAGTCGAACAACGGCATTGACGAGAACGACACAACGCTGTGGTACAACCGTAACCACACGATTAAGGAAGTGACGGTAAAGGGTGGACGCTCGAAATACAAGCGAAAGAACAACCCGGCTGTGGAACTTATGAAGAAGGTGATAGCCGCCAAGAAGCGCACCAACCTGCACAACCGCGACTTCTACAGCGTGGACAAGTATCAGAAGATAACGCTTGCCGCCAACGATGTCACTCCCGAGGGACTGAAAAAGAGTCTGCTGGGCGCAATACCCGGTGCATCCAGTCTTGTTGAGGTGTGTCCACAGACTGGAAAAATGATACTGCCGTTCACATATACCGAGACGGCCACGAAACACATCTTCCGCAAGAAACCGAAGGAGGAGCGCGACGTGGTGATTGGAGAGCGCACCGACGGCATCAGCACCATGCTCTATTCGGGCGAAATACTCACCGCTGCACTCAAGGACTTCTTTACCGACATTGATATATATGACGACCAGGTACGTCTGTTTCAGCACCAGTTCACCTCACCGATAGGCAAAGACGCCATAGCATTCTACCGTTTCTACATACAGGATACGTTGTATGTTGACTCCGACCGGTGCATACAGTTGCACTTCGCGCCCAACAACCTGCAGGACTTCGGCTTCAGCGGTGAACTGTATGTCATGGACGACACCACTTACCAGGTGAAGCGCTGCGAACTGTCGATACCGCGCAAGAGCGGAGTGAACTTCGTGGAGAAGATGGCCGTGACGCAGGATTTTACTACTCTGCCCACTGGCGAACGTGTGCTTACCGTTGACGACATGACAGTGGAACTTGCGCTGTTTGATTTCATACAGAAAGGCATCGTCACGCGCACCACGAGACTGTCCAACTACAGTTTCGACTCCATTCCCGACGGGGCTTTCTCGCTGGCAACCAAGGCAAAGGTGGAGGCGGATGCCAAGAATCAAGACGAAGAGTTTTGGGAACGCCAGCGCAAGGTGGAGCTTTCCGGCAGCGAGAAGCACCTGAAAAATGTGATGGAAGGACTGAAGCGCAAGAAGGCATACAAGTATGTGATGACCGCACTGCGCGTTCTTGTGGAGAATTATCTGGAGACAGGCTTCTCAACTCACCCGAGCAAGTTTGACTTCGGCCCGATAAACTCGTTTGTGAGCAGCAACTTCATTGACGGATTCCGTCTGCGCGTTGGTGGACAAACGACCGCCAATCTCAACAAGCACCTGTTCTTGAAAGGCTATTACGCCCACGGTTTCAAGAGCAAAAACGATTATTACAACGCCGAAGTAACCTATTCGTTCAACCCCAAGACCTATCTGCCCGACGAGTTTCCACGTCGTCAAGTGACGCTCTCAACGTCCTACGATGTTTGTTCACCGTCGGACAAGTTCTTGGGCACCGACAAGGACAACGTTTTCACGGCACTCAAATGGACAAAGGTGGACAAGATGATGTTCTATCGCCGCCATCAAATCACACTGGAGCGTGAGGAAAGGTGCAATCTGCGCATGACTCTCACGGCGAAAATGGAGGAAAACGAGGCTGCAGGCAACCTGTCGTTCATTCCGTTGTCGCAGACTGGAATGGCGCAGCCCGCATCCGTCACGATGAAAACAGCGGAGCTAAAGGCGGAATTGCGCTACGCTCCGGGCGAGAAGTTCGTCGTAACCAAGCAGCGCAGGCGCAAGCTTAACAACGAAGCTCCCATCTTTACCCTCAGCCACACCATCGGTTTCAACGGCGTACTTGGCGGACAATATCGCTACAACATGACCGACGTGTCGGTGTTCCGCCGCTTCTGGCTGAAGAGCTGGGGAAGTCTTGACCTTGAAGCCAAGGCCGGAGCGCAGTGGAACCAAGTGCCGTTCCTGCTGTTGTGCATGCCTGCGGCCAATCTCTCGTACATAACCAACAAGAGTTCGTTCGGACTGATAAACAACATGGAGTTTATCAATGACCGATACGCCAGTCTGATGCTCACATGGGACATCAACGGCAAAATATTCAACCGCATACCGCTGCTGAAAAAGCTGAAATGGCGCGAATATGTCTGCGTGCGCTCACTCTGGGGCACGCTTACCGACAAGAACAATCCGCTGCTCACCGAACGCAACGGTTCGTCTGACGTGCTCATGCAACTGCCCGAAGGCTCTTACATCATGGACAGCAACAAACCGTATGTGGAAGTTGTGGCTGGAGTACACAATGTCTTCAAGTTTTTCCATGTGGAATACGTGCGCCGACTCAACTATCTCGACCTGCCAACCGCCACAAAACAGGGCGTGAGGATAAAGTTCAGCATGAAGTTCTAACCCACTTTTGGAAGTTTAACCGCAGCCACAAGACGCATTAGCCACAATCATAGGACACACCAACAGTAGCTACAAGACACACCAACAGGAGTCATAAAACGCCCCAATCGCAGCCATAAACCACCCATACCTCGCCTTTGCCTACAAAAAATACGGCAGTTATACGCATTTCTTAGGGTTAAAATTCTAAGATTACAATAATATTTAGTACTTTTGCTGCGTATTTCAACGATTTTTAAAAGTTAAAGGCGTTTTGAATAGAATATGTTTCGCTTTGTTAACGGTGCTTTTGGTGTGCCTGGGTTGTGAGTTCAACCTGCGCTCCAAGGCCGACAACGCATCGGAGAATGCCGTGTCGGTTGACCGTTACGACCGTATTCAAAGCCTTTACCTCACCACCGGCGACTTCTCGGCCCTGCAACAGATGAACACCGTTTATCCGATGCAGACACGAACACTGATTGAAGACGTGTTGAAGATAGGTCGAGTGAACGACCCGGAGATAAACACCAAGTTTCTGAAGTTCTACCAAGACACCGTTTTGCAGGCTCTTGTAAACGAGGCGGAGCAGCAATACGTAACCATGGACGATGTGAACAGTGGGCTGACCGACGCTTTTTCAAAGTTGAAAAAGGAAATACCCGACTTGAAATATCCCGAAGTATACGCCCAGATTGGTGCACTCGACCAGAGCATCATTGTGGGCAACAACACCCTGGGCATCAGTCTCGACAAATATCTCGGCACAGACTATCAACTGTACAAGCAGTATTACCCCGAATCGCAACGGATTTTGATGAAGCGCGACATGATTGTGCCCGACTGCATGGCGTTCTACATTCTCAGTCTCTATCCCATGCCCCACGACAAGCAACCTTCGCAATTGGAATGTGACCTTCACATGGGAGCCATTCTGTGGGTTGTCAACCACATTACGTGCAAAAAGACTTTCTCAAGCAAGTATGTGGAGGCCATAGACCGCTACGTAAAGAGTCACAAAGGCACCACTGTGATACAGTTGCTTGAGTGTCGGGACTTCTCAGGGTTCAGTGTGCGCTGAACAATGCTCCCCCATATTGTTCAGATTATTCCCCGAACTTTACTGAACACTTCTTTCCTTGGCGTGCGCCGACGGCTCTCATGTGATTGTTGAGCTTGTCGGTAAACTCATGGTTCTTCATTCCCCAATGCGGTGCAACAACCATTTCCTTGGGCGATTGCGACACGAAACGCTCCAAGACAAGGTCTTCTCTGAGTCGCTGCACGTATTCCGTTATCAGTTCGATGTATTCCTCCACGGTGTAGATGTGGAACGGTTGTTCCGCATACATCCTCTCCAGTGCCGTTCCCTTTACCACCTGCATCTGGTGAATCTTCAGCATGGTTAGCGGAAGAGCCGATATGCAGTCGGCCTGGCGCAGACTCTCGTCGGCATCCTCGCCCGGCAAACCTATTATCACGTGACCTCCAGTCATTATACCACGTGAGGCAGTTTCCTCAACGGCACACCTTGAACACTCGAAATCATGTCCACGGTTTATCAGTCGCAGCGTCTGGTCGTTGACGCTCTCTATGCCGTATTCCACAACGAGAAAGGTTTGTCGGGCAAGTGTTGCCAGATAGTCAAGCAACTCCGGCGAAACGCAGTCGGGACGAGTGCCTATGGCAAGTCCAACCACATCGTCAACAGACAGAGCTTCCTCATACAGTCGTTTCAAATGGTCAATCGGTGCGTACGTATTGCTGAACGCTTGGAAGTAGGCGAGGTATTTCATGTCGGGATACTTGCGACTGAAGAAGCGTTTGCCGTCGTCTATCTGTTGCGCCACACCATGCTTGGCCGAACAATACGCTGGATTGAAGGTGCGGTTGTCACAGAATACGCATCCTCCCCTACCCTTTGTTCCGTCGCGGTTGGGACATGAGAAACCAGCATCAACCGACAGTTTTTGTATTCTGTAGGGAAACTTGCCGCGAATCCATGTGCCGTAGTCGTTGTATAGCCTGTCGTTCATATAAGGGAGTTCTATAAAACCAAGGTATTCTAAAAAGTTGTATTGTAAAAACAAAGTTACGTAGAAAATACTTAACTTTGCCGAATACAGACAACAAAATGCAAGAGAAAACAATGAAAAGGATGGCAATTGCGTGCGTGGCAATGTTGGTTGCCGCTGGTCAGGCGGTAGCTGGAGACAAGTTTAGCATAAAGAGTATAACGGATGGCGACTTCCGCAGCGAGAGCATGGCGGCTGTGAAACCTATGGCTGACGGTGAGACATACGCCCAGATAAGTCCCGACGGCAAACAGATAGTGAAGTATTCGTTCAAAACCGGCAAACAGGTGGGCGTAATCTTCGATGCCGACAAGGCCAGAGGGGCTAAGGTGGAGACTGTGGACGGATATATAATGAGTCCTGACGGTCGCAACGTGCTCATACAAACCAAGACCAACATGATATACCGCCACTCTTTCACTGCGGTATACTATATATATAATGTGGAAAACAACAAGATGGTGCCGCTGTCTGACGGAGGTCCGCAGCAAACTCCGCTCTTTTCGCCCGACGGACAGCAGATAGCTTTTGTGCGTGACAACGACATTTATCTTGTGAAACTTCTCTACGACAATGCGGAAAGCCGTGTGACTACCGACGGCAAGCGCAACGAGATTATCAACGGCGTGCCCGACTGGGTTAATGAGGAGGAGTTTTCCAACTCGCGCGCCATGGTGTTCACCGCCGACAGCCGCCAACTGTGCTGGATACGCTACGACGAGAGCGGAGTGAAACAGTATTCCATGCAGCTGTTCAAGGGTTCCAATCCGGAAAAGGATGAGTATGCCGAATATCCCGGTTTCTATACATATAAGTATCCTGTGGCTGGCGAGGACAACTCAAAGGTGGCCGTGTTCAGCTATGACATCAAGTCGAGACAGACTCGCAAGTTGCAGGTGCCGCTCGATGCCGACGGTTACATTCCGCGCATCGCCATGACCAAGGACCCTTCAAAGATTGCCGTTATGACTCTCAACCGCCATCAGGACGACCTGTCGGTTTATATGGCAGACCCGCTCACTACGGTGTGCAAGAAGGTGGTTGGCGACAAGGTTGACAAGTATGTAAACTCCATGACCGTGACCGACACAAAGGTGAAGGGCGATTACATACTGATGCCAAGCGACCGCGACGGTTACACTCACTTGTATCTCTACTCGCTCGGAGGCACTTTGCAGCGCAAGATTGGCGACGGAAAGTATAGCGTGACGGAGGTATATGGCGTTGACGAAACCACCGGCGACGTGTATTTCGCAGCCAATCAGCTCGGACCGCAGGACCAGCAGGTGTATGTGTCGCACCGCAGCGGCAAGACCGAACGACTCACTTCGCAGTCGGGATACAACAACGCTACGTTCAGCAGCGGTTTCAAATACTTCATCAACACGTGGAGCGACATCAACACTCCGACTGTTTGGTCGGTGAAAAACAATACCGGAAAGACTCTCACAACACTCATTGACAACAAGGCTCTGAAGGACAAATGGGCAAAATATGACGCAGGAAGCCGCGAGATGTTCTCTTTCACCACTTCTGAAGGCATCTCTCTCAACGGTTGGATGGTGAAACCAAAGGACTTCGATGCGTCGAAACGCTATCCCGTAATCATGTATCAGTATGGCGGACCCGGCAGTCAGCAGGTGGTGAACCGCTGGAACATCGGCATGGCTGGCCAAGGTGCGGTGCTCGAACAGTATCTTGCGCAGGAGGGCTACGTCGTTGTCTGTGTGGACAACCGTGGCACAGGTGGCCGTGGAGCCGACTTTGAGAAGTGCACCTATCTGCGCGTGGGCGAACTGGAGGCTCGCGACCAGGTGGAAACAGCCCTTTGGCTCGGCAAACAGAGCTATGTGGACAAGTCGCGCATAGGCATCTGGGGCTGGAGTTTCGGCGGATGGAACACACTGATGAGCATGAGCGAGGGCAGAAACGTGTTCCGTGCTGGCGTGGCCATAGCTCCCGTGACCTGCTGGCGCTACTACGACACCATCTATACGGAGCGTTATATGCGCACACCGAAGGAGAATCCGTCGGGATATGACGAGGTGAATCCTTTGGCAAGGGCTTCCAAACTGAGCGGTTCGCTGCTTATCTGTCACGGACTGGCCGACGACAACGTGCATTTCCGCAACACGGCTGAATATACCGAGGCTCTGGTGCAGGCCGACAAGGACTTCAAGGTGAACATCTACACCAACCGCAACCACAGTATCTACGGCGGAAACACGCGCAACCATCTGTTCCGCCAAGCCATCAACTTCTTCAACGCTGAAATGAAGTAAGGTTTGTTTGGTACAAACATGAATCATAAAAGCTAATACAAAACCTCCAACGGAGATAATTCCGTCTCCGTTGGAGATAAACTTACGAAACAACTTATTATCAACTAACCACAATACCATAATGATTAAACGACTATTGCCTCTCTTCCTGGCCTTCGCCACCATTCCGATGATGGCCGGAGCCAAGGCGAAGAAGAAGGTTGCAACCGCAAAACCTGCGACTCTTGAGATCATCAACAAGGTCAACGACCACTGGCAAGCCACACGCAAGGCCGAAGTAAAGGCGTTTTGGGATGATGCCGCTTACTTCACGGGCAACATGGAGGCTTACAAGCTCACCGGCAACGCCCGCTATTTGGAGTTCAGCGACCGTTGGGCGCGCCACAACAACTGGAGCGGTGCCACGGAAAAGGACCATTCCAAGTGGCTCTACCTCAACTACGGTGAGTCGCAGCAGTATGTGCTGTTCGGCGACTGGCAGATTTGTTTCCAAACCTATCTGGACATGTATGCCATGAACCCCGACAACTACAAGATTGCGCGCGCCAAGGAAGTGATGGACTGGATGTGCGACATGAAGCAAACCGACTTCTGGTGGTGGGCCGACGCCTTGTATATGGTGATGCCTGTGATGACCAAACTCTACAAGACCACCGGCGACACCAAATACCTGGACAAACTCTATGCAAACTTCTGCTTTGCCGACAGCCTGATGTTCGACAGCGAGGCTGGAATGTATTTCCGCGACGGTCGGTATGTATATCCTAAGCACAAGACCGACAGTGGCAAGAAGGACTTCTGGGCGCGCGGCGACGGTTGGGTATTGGCAGGACTGGCCAAGGTGCTCACCGATATGCCGCAGAACTATGCTCACAGGTCGTTGTTTGAGCAACGCTTCCGCACCTTGGCGGCAGCTGTAGCCAAGTGTCAGCAGAAGGAGGGCTACTGGACACGTTCCATGCTCGACCCCGACCAGGCCGAAGGTCCTGAAACCAGTGGCACGGCGTTCTTCACCTACGGACTTCTTTGGGGCATGAACCACGGCTATCTCGACAGAGCCACATACGAACCGGTGGTAAACAAGGCTTGGGCTTATCTCATCGGCACGGCTCTGCAGCCCGACGGTTCGGTTGGCTATGTGCAGCCCATCGGCGACCGCGCCGTGAAGGGACAGCAGTTGAGCGCAAAGAGCGTTACCAACTTCGGCACCGGAGCATTCTTGCTTGCCGCCTGCGAAAAACTGCGCTTCGACGAGGGCAGTGTCAATCCGAAAGACGACAAGGCGTTTACCGTAACCTTCCGCAACGACTCTAAAGACCTCCGTCACGAGGTGGCTGAAATAGATGCCAAGACGGTATACTCTCGTCTCGGCATCAGTGGCGGACGACAGTTCCGTGTGCTCAACTCCCTTGGACAGGAGGTGGCTTATCAGCTCACCTACGACGGAAAGATTCTTGTGGATGTGTCCGTAAGACCGGGCTGCAAGGCTGTGTTCACTATAAAGAAAGGTGTACCCTCTGTGTTCCGCAACACGTGCTACGGTCGCATGTATCCCGAAAGACTTGACGACATCGCTTGGGAAAACGATTTCGGTGCTTACCGCTGCTACGGCCCGGCCTTGCAGCGCAACAAGGAGAAGTCGTATGGCAATGACGTGTGGGTGAAGAACACGCCCGAACTCGTCGTGGAAGACCGTTACCACACGGAGGTGGTCATGCACAATATGCAGAAGCCGCTCCGTGGCGTCAACAAGGCTGCGGTTGACTCCATAGAAAACCTTATGACTTATCACCTCGACCATGGCTACGGTCTCGATGCCTATGGCGTCGGTGCGTCGCTCGGTTGCGGAACGCCGGCTCTCATGGATGGCAACAAGATTCTGTTCCCCTACTGCTACCGCACATACCGTCTGCTTGACAACGGACCTCTGCGCTTCACCGTGGAACTGGAGTACAATCCTGTGAAACTTCTTGGCGACACGGCTGTTGTGGAGCACCGCATAGTGAGCATAGACAAGGGTTCCAACTTCAACCGCACCACTGTTTGGTACGACGGTCTCACCAGTCCCGCAGCCTTCTGCTCCGGCATGGTGGTTCATTCTGCCGACACGACGAGCGTAAGTCTCGGCTCTGACTTCGTGGCGTATGCTGATCCGTCGGACAAACCTAACGACAACAATTTCCAGACGTTCATCGGTGTGGTCTTTCCCGATGGCGGAGTGCAAACAATGGCCAACAAGTCGGGCGCAAACGGCAGTGACATTGCCGGCCACCTGATTTGCCGCAAACCCTCACTTGCCGCCGGCGAGCGTTGCACCTACTATTTCGGTTCGGCGTGGAGCAAGTACGACTGCCGCAGCATGGCCGAATGGCTGTTGCGAATCGCCGCTTTGCGAAACGCAGTGAAGGCTCCACTGAAAGCTGAGATGTAAATACTTCATAACCCAACAAAACTTCCGTGGCCGCTAAGGACATCCTTAGCAGCCACGGAAGTTTCTTTTT
>CAVKVO010000064.1:0-11203 GCA_963659575.1 Prevotella sp. CAG:1031 | reverse complement strand
CGAAGAGTTTGTCCACCACAGGGTGTTTTTACGGTTTTTGTTTATGTATATTCCCTATGTTTAATCTAAATCCGAAACTTAAATATAAACCTTCTACCAAGTTGGTATATTTCCATTGATTAACACTTTTCTCCCCCGCATATAGCCGTTGATTCGGACGACGTTGCAATAACATTAAAACGATGCGAAAACGAGGCGGGGGAAAGTGTATTTTGGTTAATAAACAAAGGAATGTGCCGATGTTTGAGGAAATGTGATTAAATTTGCAGCTAAAAATATCATTTACAGATGAAGAGAAATCTCGGTTCGTTAGGGCTGCTATTTTCAACAATGCTCCTTTTGGCATCGTGCCTCGGTAAAGACAGCGAGGAAACTGTACTGTATAATGACGCAGCCATAACCTCTTTCCAGATATCAACGGCAAAGATATACTACCACACCAAGTCGAAAGTGACGGGTGAGGACTCAACCTATTCGGTGACGAACACGAGTATGAGTTCGTATGTGTTTGACATCGACCAGAACTCGGGCACCATAAGCAACACCGACTCACTTCCTGTGGGCACCGATGCATCGAAGTTGCTGTGCAGCTATTCGACAAAAAACAACGGTGTGGCCGCCATCAAGAGTCTGAGCAGTGACTCGATAAAGATATTGCTCACGACCGATTCCACTGACTTCACGCGCCCGCGTACATTATATATATATTCTTCAAACGGCGAAAACCTGCGCACATACACCGTGAAGGTGAACGTGCACCAGGAATATGCCGACTCGTTCCACTGGAGCCAGTTGCCGCTGAGCGCCGAAGTGGCTGCGCTTGGCAGCATGAAGGCGTTCAATCTTGGAGGCAAGGTGGTGCTGGTGGGAAACGACGGACTGTCCACGAAGATATATACCACCACTGACGGCAGTGCGTGGACAAGGGGCGAAACGACGCTCGGACTTGATGCATACGAAAATGTGGCATTGAAGGGTGATACCCTGTTTGTCGTGGATGACAACAGTGTGAAATACACTACCGACGGCAATGCCTTTACTACTGTGGCCGGTGCTGACGAGCTGCACCTCGTGGGAGCAACGACAGACGAACTGTATGCTTACGGAAAGGACAACTGGTTGAAGGTGTCGACCGACGGCGGACAAAGTTGGGTTGACGATGACATTGACGACGACGCAACTCTGCTGCCCACAGCGGATATCACTTCCTGCTGCCTGACGTTTGCCCATTCGGACAGTACCGACTATGCTATCATGGCCGGAAGTCGTGCCGACTACGACCAGAGCGAGAGCAAGGCGGACAGCTTGTATATGAGCAAGACTGTGGTGTGGCGCAAGATAGTGGAGCGGTCGCAGATAAAGGAGAAAGGAAAGTGGGTTTTCCTCAGTCCCGAAAGCGACAACGGACACGCTTTGCCGCGCTTGGCATCGCTCAACATATTCGGATACAGCGGAAAGATAATGGCGTTTGGCGGAGCCGGCAAGGGCACTTGCACGGAGGAGCCATACTCCAAATTCTATATAAGCAGCGACGGCGGCATCACATGGAAGGACGACAGTCGCTTCAAGGTGCCGACAGCGTTTGACAAAACGGCATCGAGTGTGGCCGTGACGACAGATGGTGACGGATATATATGGCTCATCTGTGGCGGCACCGGACAGGTGTGGCGCGGAAGGCTGAACAGCATGGGCTGGCAAAAGTGACGTGCCGATGGTGAAAAAGGCTCTCCATCTACTGACTGCGGGAAAGACATTCCTTCTCACAGCGACGCTTTTCGCTGCTGCGGCAGGTGAGGTGTCGGCGCAGACCGACCCGGAATACCGTGCGGAAGTGGGAGTGGGAGCCGGACTGATAGCCTATCAGGGTGACTTCAACAGCAGTCTGACGCGACAGATGCAACCCATGTGGGCAGTGGTGGGCAAATACCGCTTCAACCCGTATGCGGCCTTGTCGCTGAACGTATGCTCCGGAACGCTGAAGGGTTCGTCGACAAACGAGAAGACGTGGTATCCGGAGATCAACGATGCGCCCGTCAGTTTCAGCACTCCCGTGGTTGACGCCGGCATACGCTTCGAATACAACTTCTGGCCATACGGCACAGGACGTGAATACAGGGGTGCCAAGAGGTTGACCCCATACATCGTGATAGGTCTCGGCGGCACCTTTGCCAAACCGTCGAGCGGCAGCTTGTTCACGATGAACCTGCCCATAGGCATGGGACTGAAATATAAGGTGGCCACAAGACTCAACCTGAGTCTGGAGTGGGTTATGCATTTCTCCGGAAGTGACAAGCTCGACGGTGTGGCCGACCCCTACGGAATAAAGAGTAGCGGACTGTTTAAGAACACCGACTGCTACAGTGGGCTGCAAGTATCGCTCACATACGACATCATGGCGAAGTGCAGAACGTGTCACAACGACAGGGAATGACGGAGCCAAACAGACAAGAAGCATTATGACAGAACCATTGGACATGAAACGCATACCACAGCACATTGCCATAATAATGGATGGCAACGGACGCTGGGCCAACGAACGTGGCAAGGAACGCAGCTACGGACACCAGGCCGGAGTGGACGCTGTGAGGACTATTACGTCGGAGTGCGTGAGACTCGGGGTCAAGTACTTGACTCTATACACATTCTCCACGGAAAACTGGAGCAGACCCGCCGCAGAGATAGCTGCATTGATGGGACTGGTGTTGTCGTCGCTCGAAGACGAGATTTTCATGAAAAACAACGTGAGATTTCGTGTGATAGGCGACATGAGCAGGCTTCCGGACGACGTGAGGTGCAAGCTCCGCGAGACGGAAGAGCACACTGCGGCCAACGATTCCATGACAATGGTTGTGGCACTGAGCTATTCGTCGCGATGGGAACTGACCAAGGCGGTGAAGGAAATAGCCGCAAAGGTGAAGGCCGGAGAGATGAACGAGGAGGAAATAACCGAGGAGAGCATAAGCGCACAACTGGAAACGTCGTTCATGCCCGACCCGGATCTGCTCATAAGAACTGGAGGCGAACTGCGCATATCCAACTACCTGCTGTGGCAGATAGCCTACTCCGAACTCTATTTCTGCGACACCTACTGGCCAGATTTCGACGAGGCTGAACTGAGAAAGGCGATAGCCAGTTTCCAGAAAAGGCAGAGACGCTTCGGCAAAACGGAGGCTCAAACGGAGGCTACAGAACAACAAACAACGAACGAAAAACAACAATAATAGGATGTTTCCCATAAGAAAGGCTCTTGCAATGGCGACTGTCGCCCTGTGCGCAAGCCAGCAGACAGAAGCCCAAAACAAGATTGTGGACCCTGACATATCGTATGCCGGCACTCCGAGAACGTGCATAATCGGCGGTATCACCTCAAAGGGAGTGGACGGATATGAGGACTATGTGCTCACTGGTTTGTCCGGTCTGTCGGTAGGGCAGGAGATTACCGTGCCGGGAAGTGCGATTACGGAAGCCGTGAAACGCTACTGGCGCAACGGACTGTTCTCAAAGGTCTCAATAACAGCCGACTCGATAGTGGATTCAAAGATATATCTGAGCATAAACCTTGCGCTCAGACCGCGTGTGAGCGTGATCAACTACAACGGCGTGAAGAAGTCGGAGCGCGAAGACCTGGAGTCTAAGCTCGGCATAATGAAGGGCGGACAGATAACGCCCAACATGATAGACCGCGCGAAGATACTCGCCAAGAAGTATTTCGACGAAAAGGGATACAAGAACGCGGAGATTGAATTTGTGCAAAGGGACGATGTGAGCAACCCCAACCACGTCATACTGGACGTGAACATCGACAAGAAGTCGAAGATGAAGGTGAGACACATCATCATAGAGGGCAACCACAGCCTCTCGACAAGCAAGATAAAGGGTGGATTGTTCCGCAAAGGTGCGTTCGCAAAGACGCATGAGGCAGGAAAAATATCTTCGTTCCTGAAGTCAAAGAAGTTCACCGACGAACGCTATGAGCAGGACAAGCAGAACCTCGTGGACAAATACAACGAGCTGGGCTACCGCGACATGTACATCGTGGAGGACAGTGTGTGGAACGTGGACGACAAGCACGTGAACGTCTATGTGAAGGTTGACGAGGGACAGAAATACTACATACGCAACATCAGTTGGGTGGGCAACACGGTGGTGACTACCGACAACCTGAACATCATGCTTGGCATGAAGAAGGGTGACGTGTACAACCAGAAGCAACTCAACAAGAGACTCACCGAGGACGAGGATGCCATAGGCAACTACTACTGGAACAACGGTTATTTGTTCTACCGACTTACTCCTACGGAGGTGAATATCGTTGGCGACTCGATTGACCTTGAGATGCGTATCTACGAGGGCACGCAGGCTCACATAAGCAATGTGCGCATCTATGGTAACACCCGTCTGTATGAAGAGGTGGTGAGGCGCGAACTTAGAACCAAGCCGGGTGACTTGTTCTCCAAGGACGCTCTGATGCGTTCGGCACGAGAGATAGCCTCAATGGGATATTTCGACCCCGAAAAGGTGAACCCGGACGTGCAGCCGAACCGTGAGGACGGTACCGTGGACATCAACTGGAACCTGGAACAGAAGTCTAACGACCAGATAGAGGTGTCGTTCGGTTGGGGACAGACGGGTATCATCGGTCGCGTGGCCTTGAAACTGAACAACTTCTCCATGCGCAACCTGTTCGGACGCAACAAGATGCGCCGCGGAATAATGCCTGTCGGCGACGGTGAACAGCTGTCACTTAGTGCGCAGACCAACGCTTCCTACTATCATTCATACAGCATCAGCTACTCCTCTCCGTGGTTTGGAGGCAAGCGCCCGAATGCTTTCAGCGTGAGTGCGTTCTACTCTAAGCAGACTGACGTGAACAGCAACTACTACAACAGCAGTTGGATGAACAGCTACTACAACTACTATAGCGGAAGTGGAAGTTACAACAACTACTATTACAACAACTACGAGAGTTTCCTCGACGACGACAAGTATGTCAAGATGTTCGGTCTCTCGGTGGGTTGGGGCAAGCGCTTGAGGTGGCCTGACGACTATTTCCAACTGTCGTTGTCGCTGTCTTACCAGCGTTATATGCTGCGCGACTGGCAGTACTTCATCATTACCAACGGTAACTGCAACAACGTGAACCTCGGTGTAACGCTGTCGCGTACCAGTACAGACAACCAACTCTTCCCGCGTCGCGGTTCTGAGTTTGCGGCATCGCTCACGCTCACTCCGCCATGGTCGCTCTGGGACGGCAAGGACTACGCAAACCTGGCCACCAACAGCAACTCGGCCACATATCGCGAGGAGCAGCAGGAGAAGTACAAGTGGATTGAATATCACAAGTGGAAATTCAAGTCGCGCACCTATACTGCCCTCACAGGAGGTCAGAAGTGCTTCGTCTTGATGACCCGCGTGGAACTTGGATTGCTCGGTTCATACAACTCTTACAAGAAGTCGCCGTTTGAAACGTTCTACGTCGGTGGTGACGGTATGAGCGGTTACTCTTCAGGTTACGCTCAGGAAACCATCGGACTGCGCGGTTATGAGAACGGTTCGCTCACGCCTTACTCCGCTCCGGGCTATGCCTACGACCGTTTCTCTCTGGAATTGCGCTACCCGTTCATGCTGGGCAACACCACTATCTACGGTCTGTCGTTCCTCGAAGGCGGTAACGCATGGTACGACACAAAGAAGTTCAACCCGTTTGACATGAAGCGTTCGGCTGGTGTCGGTGTGCGTATCTTCCTCCCGATGGTGGGCTTGATGGGTATCGACTGGGCTTATGGTTTCGACAAGGCTCTCTCAACAGGTACCAAGGGCGGCAGCCAGTTCCACTTCGTGCTCGGTCAGGAGTTCTGATGAGCACTCTGTATGATGACAAGATATAACGACAGCAATATATAATAGGAGAACAGTCGATAGACGACAATAACTAAAAGGAGGCTACAATGAAAAAGTTTCTTTTAACGGCAATCGCGTCCATATTCGCATTGTCAATGAGCGCACAGAAGTTCGCCCTGATCGATATGGACTACATTCTCAAGAACGTTCCGGCCTATGAGCGCGCCAACGAGCAGCTCAGTCAGGTGTCGAAGAAGTGGCAGGCTGAGGTTGAAGCACTGTCAACCGAGGCTCAAACGATGTATAAGAACTACCAGAACGAGGTGGTTTTCCTTTCCCAAGAGCAGAAAAAGGCTAAGCAGGACGCCATAATGGAGAAGGAGAAACAGGCAGCGGAGCTTAAACGGAAGTATTTCGGACCCGAAGGCGAACTGTTCAAGAAGCGCACAAGTCTCATGTCGCCCATTCAGGACGAGATATACAACGCCGTCAAGGACATATCCGACCTGCGCGGTTATCAGCTCGTGCTCGACCGTGCAAGCGATTCCGGCATCATCTTCGCCAGTCCCAAGGTGGACATCAGCGACGAGGTGTTGCAGAAACTCGGCTACGCAAATTAAGTGTAGTTCTGTATTTTAGAATAATCAACAACAAAAATAACAACAAACAAGATGAAAAAGTTACTTTTAATGCTTTTGATGTTTGCCCCAGTGGCAACATTCGCACAGAAATTCGGACACGTCAACGCCCAGGAAATCATTCAGGCTATGCCCGAATACGCTACGGCAAAGACCGAAATCGACGGTTTGCAGAAGCAGTATGAGGCCGACCTCAAGAGTATGCAGGAAGAACTGACCAAGAAGTCG
Organism: Prevotella sp. CAG:1031; assembly: GCA_963659575.1. GTDB lineage: Bacteria > Bacteroidota > Bacteroidia > Bacteroidales > Bacteroidaceae > Prevotella. The sequence goes on along the minus strand of CAVKVO010000064.1, from coordinate 4,496 downwards.
GAGGACTATGAGAAGGCAAAAGCCACTCTCCCGGACAACATCAAGCAGCGCCGCGAGCAGGAGTTGCAGGACATGTACCAGAAGATTCAGCAGAGCTATCAGGACAACCAGCAGGCTCTCGCAAAGGCTTCTCAGGAGAAGATGCAGGCAATCACCACAAAGGTGGTTGACGCAATCAAGTCTGTTGGTCAGACTGGTGGCTATGTATACATTATGGATATAGCTGGCGGCGTTCCCTACATCAGCACTACACTGAGCACCGACGTTACATCGCAGGTAAAAGCCAAGCTCGGACTTAAATAATAATTAGACGGCTTCTGGCCACGTGACCTTCACATTCCGCAAAAAAAACGGCGGTATGAGGCACACGGCCAGAGGCCGTTTTTCCTTTTTCTCCCCATTCCGATGAAGCACTTATTCTTACTTTCCGCTCTGTTTCTGCCGCTGACGGTATCTGCGCAGGACAGCACACGGCTCGCCACACCCGTCAATGCGGCCACTACCATTGCTGCAACGGTTGCCCCGACGGCGCAGTCTGCAATGACGTTCGGCTACTTTAGCTATAGCGAGGCTCTGCAGAGTATGCCCGAGTATGCGCAAGCGCAGAACCAACTGGCCGAACTGCACAATAAATATGATGCGGAAGCCAAGCGTGCCGAGGATGAATTCAACGCCAAGTATGAGGATTTTCTCGACGGACAGCGCGATTTTCCGCCAACGATACTGAAGAAGCGACAGAGCGAACTGGCGGAGCTCATGGCCAAGAACACCGCTTTCCGTGACGACAGTCGCAAACTTTTGGCCGATGCTGAGCGCACTGCCTATGCTCCGCTCTACAAGAAACTGGACGCTGTACTGAAGGTTATCGGTGAAAAGGAGGGCTTCGCGTTCATCATCAATACCGACAACAACGCCTGTCCGTACATCAACAGCGTGCAGGGCAAGGACATCAATCAGTTGGTAAAGGATTGTCTGAAATGAACAAACCGCTCGCTTCTGCTCCAGGTCCCATCGGCATATTCGATTCGGGCTACGGTGGGTTGACCATACTCCACGGCATACGTCAGCTCTTGCCGCAATACGACTATCTGTATCTCGGCGACAATGCGCGTGCTCCTTACGGCACACGCTCGTTTGACGTGGTGTATGAGTTCACGCGCCAGTCAGTAGCGAGCCTTTTTGAGCGCGGATGCCACCTGGTAATCCTCGGGTGCAACACCGCGTCGGCCAAGGCGTTGCGCACCATTCAGCAGAACGACCTGCCAAAGATTGATCCTTCGCGCCGTGTGCTCGGCATAATACGGCCTACGGCGGAGGTGATAGGTTCGCTCACCAACACTCGCCACGTGGGCATATTGGCCACAGAGGGTACGATAAAGAGCGACAGTTATGCCTTGGAGATACACAAACTCTTTCCCGACATCGTCGTTTCGGGTGTAGCCTGTCCGTTCTGGGTGCCGCTCGTGGAGTACAACGAGGCCGACAGTCCCGGTGCCGACTACTTTGTGAAGAAGCGCATCGACCAACTGATGATGAAGGACAGTCTCATCGACGCCATCATCCTTGGCTGCACCCACTATCCCTTGCTCATGCCGAAGATTCTCAAGTATGTGAATCCTGGCATCCGCATAGTGCCGCAGGGCGAATATGTGGCCGAAAGTCTGAAAGACTACTTTGTTCGTCACCCTGAGATGGAGGCAAAATGTTCGCGCGGCGGACACGTCCATTACCTTACTACCGAAAATCCCGACCGCTTCCGTGAGTCGGCGCGCATCTTTATGCACGAGCACGTTGACGTGGAAAACATCACACTTCCCTGACAACCGTTCTCTTCTACATTTTTTCTTTTTTAGCAATTCTTACGCCCTGAAGGGGCAGCTGCACATAGCCCAGGGCAACGCCCTGGGTTTCAAGGCTGTTGGGTAACTTGCGCCCTGTAAGGGCAGCTGCATGAAGCCTCGTCATGTCGTATGTGTAATATGGTTATATAAGGTAGTTGCGCCTTTCTATGCGCAAGGGCTGCTGAGCAGTTGTAGCATAAGGGTGATTCCTGGCGGATTTATAGTAACGTCCGAAACTGTTACCGTCTGTTTTCAAAGTGATAAAAAACACAAATCCTTACGTGGAGTCATTTATTATTGGTAACTTCGTACTGTGTTTTAGAACAAATCAAACGAAAGGAAAATCGAATACAGATATGGAAAAGAACGCCAATAACTACTGCCTGATACTGGCTGGCGGACGAGGTCGCAGACTGTGGCCGTGCAGCCGCGACAAACGCCCGAAGCAATTCCTTGACTTCTTCGGTTGCGGCAGGAGCCAACTGCAAATCACCTACGACCGTTTTGCGAGTATATTGCCCAAGGAAAACATCCTTGTGTGCACCAACTGCGACTATGTTGACCTCGTGCGCGAACAGTTGCCTGAGGTTGACGCCCGCAACGTGTTCTCCGAACCGGTTAACCGCAACACCGCACCGAGCGTGGCATGGGCTGTCACCCACATTCTGAAGCGCAACGACAAGGCCAATGTGGTGGTCACTCCGTCTGACCTCTTTGTACTCAACGAGCAAATATTCGACGAAAACGTGCTCAGAGGACTCGATTATGTGGGCTCTCACGACGACATTCTCACCATGGGAGTGAAACCCACACGACCGGAACCGGGCTATGGCTACATTCAGGTGGGCGACTCCACGGAGACCGACGGCGTATTCCGGGTGCAGTCGTTTACCGAAAAGCCCGAGCGCGAGTTCGCCACGGTGTTCATGGAGAGTGGAGAGTTCTATTGGAATACGGGACTTTTCCTTGCTTCGGCACAGTGCTTCAGCGCAATGTCCCAGCGGTTGTTCCCCGATATGCAGTCACAGATGGAACAGCTCAACGGCAACGGCGACACAAGCAAGGGCTTCGACGAACTGTATTCCTCCTATCCCAACCTGTCCATTGACTACGCCGTGCTGGAACGTAGCGACAATGTGTGCGTGATGAAGTGCGACTTCGGATGGGCCGATCTCGGCACTTGGCACTCCATATACGAATGCAAACAGAAGGGCGACCACGACAATGTGGTCATCGACTCCACGGTAATCGCCGACAACAGCCACGACAACGTGATAAAACTGCCCAAGGGAATGCTTGGCGTTGTGGGTGGTCTCGACGGCTACATCGTGGTTCAGAAAGACAATGTACTGCTAATCTGCAAGAAAGGCGACTCGTCTGCTCTTGTCCGCAAGTATTTCAACGAGATACAAATGAAATACGGCGACGAGTTTATCTAAGAAATAAAAAATGAAGAATGAAGAATAAGACTGCGCAGCGATTCTTCATTCTTCACTCTTCATTTCTTTTGCGCAGCCTTATTCTTCACTCTTCACTCTTCATTCTTCATTTTTTTATAGTATTCTTCCTCTTACGCTGAACTTCAGCACAGGATATACCGTCAGCTTGTCGAGAATCTTCGACAGGTCATCGTCCTTTTCGCGACTCATTATTTCCTTCAGGTCAACCCCGTCGGCATACAGTTCCGGTTTGCCGTGAAACTGGAGTCCCATTTCGAAACGGAAACCCACACGTCCCTTCGGTATCAGTCGGCCAAAGCCCAAACCCAGATACGGACGGAATCCCGACACCTTGATGCCGCCGCCCACATTACCGTTCTCGTCGATGGGAATGTTGTATTCGCCGATTTCAATGCCGAGTTCCTTGCCCTGTTGCACCAGCGCCGCAAATTCGTCGCTGTGACCGTTCACCGTTATCAACTTGGAACCGCCAAACGAGAAACCTGCAGTCACGAAAAACGAACTTTGGTTGGGAAAAGGATAGCAGTCGAACTTCAAGTCCACCGACGTGCGGCTCATGGATGTGCTCACGTCCATCTTCTTGCTGCCTGTGTACGAACCGGCGCCCGGTCCCGATGCGTCAACGTCAACCGATGTGTTGAAGCTTGCTCCCGGCATTATGTTCAGTCCGAGCCGCACTCCGAAATACTTGTTGAAACTGGTGGCCACGTCGATGCCGTATCCTTCGGTACCGATGCCAAGACCTGCGCCAAGGCGGTTGCCCAATCCATAGAATGGCTTTTCGCCATCTTGCGCCATAGCACTGAACACCGTCATAAATGCCATGGCCATTGTCATGATAATCTTCTTCATGTCTCTTTTTTTTCAAGGCGGGTTCTATAAATTACCGCCGTAAGAACGTTATATATCTGTACTGTATTTAGGAATAAAAATGGAAATATAACAAAGTTTGTCCTATTCCGTCCACAAAGGTAACGTTTTTTTGCGGTTGCACTACCGTCTTCGGCAGTGTTTTTGACAAAAATGTTTGGGAGGAATAAATATTATGTGTACCTTTGCACCCGTTAAAAGCCCAGATGGCGGAATCGGTAGACGCGCTGGTCTCAAACACCAGTGGGGAAACCCATCCCGGTTCGAGCCCGGGTCTGGGTACGTATAACATTTTAGAAACGTCTGTAAATCAATGATTTGCAGA
>CAVKVO010000063.1:0-11257 GCA_963659575.1 Prevotella sp. CAG:1031 | reverse complement strand
TTTCAGTGGTTCTGAGTTCCTTCCTTTGCAAAGGTACTCTTTTTTAGTGACGGTTAAATAACTCACGTTTCAGATTTAGATTACACATCGGGCATATATAGGAACAAAAACCGTAAAAACACCCTGTGGTGGACAAACTCTTCGAGTTTTTTGATGGCGTTTGTCTGCTCATTGCTTACGTAAGCACGCTTACGACGCACTGTGCAGACAAACACCATCAGTGCCGTTCCGGCACTTGCCCACCACAGGGCGATAAACCACGCCTTCGGCTAAAAACCGCTGCGCACTCTTGGTTAAGTAATGTTCAAAAAATAACTTGCGCAATTTTGTTGAAAATGCCAATATCTGTTTTCTTGTCTAATTCTCCCTGTCTTTTTGCCGTTTTTGTGACTTCTTTTCAGTCACATAGCTCGCTATGCTCCTTCAAAGAAGTCAGCAAAACCGCCTAAAAATACAGGGCAAACTTGCACAACTTATTCTTTTCACATTACTAAAAACCGCTGCGCACTTGACCACAAAGGCACAGGGCAGGAGGGTTGGCGTCCTCGCCGACCCCTTGGCGCAGTTGAAAGGCTGTAGTAGGCGCTGCGTCCTTGGCTCATTGGCAAACTTAGGAGGGTCGCCGCCCTCGGCGATCCCATCGCTCGCAAGAGCGAAAGAGTAGTGTTTTAGCACGAATGATACGGCGAGGGCGCCGTACCTCCTATGCCGTGTGTCCTTTTAGTAACCGTTAAAGAATAAACTGGTACGATTTCGGCTTATATTTTTGAGATGTTTTTGCCTCTTGAAGAGGGAGCATAGCGGGCTATGTGACCGATGAAAGAGACGAAAACAGCCAAAAAGATGAGCCGTCAAGATTATAGAACATAAAAGTACATCATCAAAATCGTACCAATTTATTTTTTAACCGTCACTAGCTACCGGAGCTTGTTCAGATTGTAATGAGGAGTGACCTTTTTGACGAAGAACACGAGGGAGACGACGCACAGCAGGGAGCCTATCAGATAGACCATATAGAACGTGAAATACTGCGCAATGATGCCGCTGGTGAAAATGCCGATGCCGATGCCAACGTCCCAGGCGGTGAGGTAGGTGCTGGTGGCGGTGGCGCGCTTGTTGTTGGGCGCAAGGTTTATATATAAGGTGTTCATGGCAGGGAACATGACACCGAAACCTACACCGAGCAACAAGGGTACGAAGTAGAATAAAACGGTGGTGAACGTCATGCCATAAGACACGGCAAAGCGGCAAAGACCGAGCAGAAGGAAAGCCAGTATCACGGGATAGTAGCCCACGTGGATGCACTGGGTGACATAGCCACGGTCGACCTTCTTTCCGGCAACGATGCGCGAGGCTCCCATACCGATGGCCATGAGGGTGAAGAAGAAGCCCGACGGTGCGTCAAGATGTATCTCGCGGGCATACATGGCAACGAAATTGGTCGTGGAACCGTAGGGGATGGACAGAAGGAAGAGGGAGATGCTGACCGGAATGCCCTTTATGAGCAGGAAGCGGTCGAGCGACAGCGTGCGGCAAGGAGCGGTTGCGGCAGCGGCGGAAGCACCATCGGCACAGGCTTTGCGCATGCGCAGCGACTCCGGCACACGCGCCTTTATCATCATGGCGCACACCAGACCGACTGTACTAACCGTCATTCCGGTGGCGAAAATCACCATATAGCCCACGTGGTCGTGCATGAACAGTCCAGTCATTGGGCCAAGAGCCATGGCTACATTGTTGGTAAGACCGTAATAGCCAAGTCCTTCGCCGCGTCTACTGCTCGGCATAATGTCAACACACAGCGTGTTTCCGCCAACGGCCACACTGCCGAAGGCCACTCCGTGCAAGGCTCTGAGCACGACAAACCACATCAGTGTGGCGGCCACCATATAGCCGGCGAGCATCAGCACGCACACTATATAACAAAAGATGTATATGGGTTTGCGCGGAAACTTGTCCATGAAGTAGCCCGAAAAGGGGCGCACGCACAGTCCGCTCACCGTGTAGCAGCACAGAACTGCCCCAAGTATGGCCTCGGGACAGGCGTAGGTCTCCTTCAGATAGAACGGAAGAACGGGAACAAGCAGCCAGAAACCGAAGTAAAGCAGGAAGTTGGCCGCAAGTATGCAAATAAAACTTGATGTGAAAAGTCTGTCTTTCATCATTTTCTAAGCTATCCTGGACAAAGAATCGCCACAAACGGACGATGGCGAAAAGGGCGAAGCACCCCTGAAAAGAGTAAGCGCACGACTCGCAAGCATCATGTCTGCAAGGTCTGTCACATACAGACAGCCAAGCGAGACAGCCATCACTTTGCGTGTCGTGCGCTTATATAATATTAATGTGCAGCCTCAAACTCCTTGAGGAAGCGAGTGTCGTTTTCGGAGAACATGCGCAGGTCGCTCACCTGATACTTGAGGTTTGTGATGCGCTCAACGCCCATTCCGAAGGCGTAGCCGGAGTATACCTTGCTGTCGATGCCGCAGGCTTCGAGCACATTGGGGTCTACCATACCGCAACCGAGTATCTCTACCCAACCGGTGTGTTTGCAGAAACCGCAACCTACTCCGCCGCAGATGTGGCACGAGATGTCCATCTCTGCACTCGGTTCGGTGAAGGGGAAGTAGCTGGGGCGCAAACGAATCTTGGTGTCAACGCCGAACATCTCTCTTGCGAACGACAGAAGCACTTGCTTGAGGTCGGTGAACGACACGTTCTTGTCGATGTAGAGACCTTCAACCTGATGGAAGAAGCAGTGTGCGCGAGCCGTTATGGCCTCGTTGCGATACACACGTCCGGGGCAAATCACACGGATGGGAGGCTGAGTGGTCTCCATCACGCGAGCCTGAACCGAACTGGTGTGGCTGCGGAGCAGTATGTTCTTGGTCACGTCGTTGGGGTTTTGCTCCACAAAGAACGTGTCCTGCATGTCGCGTGCGGGATGGTCGGCGGCAAAGTTCATCTTGGTGAACACGTGCAGGTCGTCCTCCGCTTCCGGTCCGTCGGCCAAAACGAAGCCCATACGGGAGAAAATGTCGATTATTTCGTTGGTGACAATCGTCAGCGGATGGCGCGTTCCGAGTTTCACGGGATAAGGAGTGCGCGTCAGGTCGGGCACCTCTTCGTCGCTCTCAGCACCGTCGAACTGCTCCTTCAGAGCGTTTATGCGGTCGATGGCGGTCTGCTTCAACTCGTTGATCTTCATTCCCACCATCTTCTTCTGGTCGGCCGCAACGTTGCGGAAGTCGGCCATAAGAGCCGTAATCTCACCTTTTTTGCTTAGATACTTCAAGCGCAGTGCCTCAATCTCTTCTGCATTTTTAGCGTCAAGCGCCTGCACTTCCTTCAAAAGCTCGTTTATCTTGTCAAGTATCATTATAGTTTTACTTTATAAAAATCGCTGCAAAGTTACTGTTTTTGTGCTGAAAGAGTGCACGATACCAAAATAAAGTTGTACTTTTGCGGAAATTTGATAAACGGATTCCACTATTCCGATTTTACAGATGAACAAGTCTTTATTTGCGGCCATCGCAATTTTTTCACTTACTCTCTCATGCGGAGGCAACAAAACAGCAAAGAGCGAGGTTGAGACCGATTCGGACAGCAATGCAACCGAGCCAGCAGCAATCGACACAATGGAGCAACTCATATCGGAAACGCCCATGCCAAAGGCGGCCGATGAACTGTTCGACGACTTTTTCTTCAACTTTGCGGCCAACAGAAAGCTGCAAATGAAGCGCATCACGTTTCCCTTGCCGGTGACATCGGGCGGAAAGACGACCATGACCGAGAAGGAAGCGTGGAAAACGGAGCACTTCTTCATGCACCAGGACTACTACACGCTGATATTCAACAGCCGCAAACAGATGGATGCGGTGAAGGATACGAGTATCAACCACGTGGTTGTTGAGAGAATTTCGCTCAACAAACAGTCGGTAAAGCAGTTTGTGTTCGACCGTGTGAACGGTCTCTGGATGATGCAGGCGATAAACAACACGCCGCTTGCAGCCAACCCCAACGCCTCGTTTCTGCGCTTCTACCGCAGGTTTGCGTGCGACTCAACGTTTCAGTCGCAACACGTGAGCAACCCCGTGAAGTTTGTCGGGCCCGACCCGGACGACGACTTCAGCGAGATGACCGGTTGGCTCACATCGGAAACGTGGCCGGCTTTTGCCCCGGAACTGCCTGGCAAAACCATCTATAACATCATTTACGGACAACCTTACAGTGAGAGTCAGCGCAGGATTTTCGTGCTGCGCGGCATAGCCAACGGTCTTGAAATGGAACTTTCGTTCAAGAACGTGCGCGGCAAATGGATGCTCACTGAGTTCAACCAATAGCACTTCCCTACCCCATCTGCCTATGAAAGACTTTGCAGACTACGACCTCACGCGCCACAACACGTTCGGTATAAAGGCGCGGTGCCACCGCTTTGTAGAGTTTGACAGCGTTGACGATTTGCGCAACGCGCTCAACAGCCTTACCGAAAGCGACCAACCTCTGCTCCTCTTGGGCGGAGGCAGCAATCTTCTCCTCACCAAAGACTATCCCGGAACGGTGCTCCACTCGGCCATAAAGGGCTGGGAGGCGCAACCCACTGAGGGCGGCGTGCTGCTGCGTGTGGGCAGCGGAGAAACGTGGGACGATATGGTTGCGCTCTGCGTGGACCGCGGTTGGCACGGAGCGGAGAACCTTTCGCTCATACCGGGCGAGGTGGGTGCGAGCGCGATACAGAACATCGGCGCCTACGGAGTGGAGGCGAAGGATATAATATATAAGGTGGAAGCGGTGGAGATAGAGACCGGTAGCGCCGTGTCGTTCAGCAACGAGGAGTGCGGATATGCCTATCGCCAGAGTCAGTTCAAGGGCGAATGGCTCAACCGCTACGTCATCACGCACGTAACATACCGCCTTTCGGACACCTTTACACCGCGACTTGACTACGGCAACATACGCGCTGAACTGGAGAAACAGGGCATCACCACTCCCACGGCGGCGCAACTGCGCAATACTATAATAGGTATAAGGCGGGCAAAACTGCCTGACCCGGAGGTGGAAGGCAATGCGGGCAGTTTCTTTATGAATCCCGTTGTTGACGCTGAAACATACCGCAGACTGGCCGAGGCATATCCCACCATGCCCCATTACCCTCTGGCCGACGGTCGCGAAAAGGTGCCGGCAGGATGGCTGATAGAGCAGTGCGGATGGAAAGGACGCTCGCTCGGGCGCGCCGGAGTGTGCAAAAACCAGGCTCTCGTACTCGTCAACAGGGGCGGAGCCACGGGCTTGGAGGTGCTGCAACTGTGCGAAACGATACGCAAGGACGTGAAAGAGAAGTTCGGAATAAGCATAACGCCGGAGGTGAACATAAGATGAAGGTAACGTTTCTCGGCACCGGAACCAGTTGCGGAGTGCCAACAATAGGGTGCGACTGCGAGGTTTGCACAAGCAAAGACCCAAGGGACAAGCGGCTGCGCACCTCAGCACTGGTGGAAACGGCAGGCACACGGGTGCTGATAGACTGTGGGCCGGACTTCCGCCAGCAGGTTTTGCCCTTGCCGTTCAGGAAGATTGACGGCATACTCCTCACACACGCTCACTACGACCACGTGGCAGGCATCGACGATGTGCGCCCTTTCAGCCGTTTCGGCGACGTGGACATCTATGCCGACAGCCATACTTCCGAGGCGTTGCGCCACAACCTTCCCTACTGTTTTGCCAAGGAGAAATATCCCGGAGTGCCCGATTTGAATCTCCACACGATAGAACCGCACAAGGAAATCACCATTGGCGACATCACCGTTATGCCCATCAGGGTGATGCACGGCAAGCTCCCAATACTGGGCTACCGCTTCGGACGGTTTGCATACATAACGGACATGAAGACGATAGAGCCGCAGGAGATGGCGTATCTCGACGGTGTGGAGGTGTTAGCGGTAAACGCTCTGCGCTTTGAGAAGTATCATCATTCGCACCAGCTTGTGCCCGACGCCATCGAATTTGCGCGCAACGTTGGTGCAAAGCGCACGCTTTTTATTCACGCAAACCATGACATGGGTTTGCACGCAGGCCTTCAAGCGCGTTTTCCCGAAGGCTTTGAAATGGCTTACGACGGCCTCGTGATTGAGGTTTAGTGAGGCGTAAGTCGTAAGCATCGAGTTTTTAGTTTGCTTCGAGTTTTTGCTTTGCATGTAGTAGGCGAAGCGTCATTGCTGCGCCATTGGGTAAAAGAATAGCCAAGCGCCTACTACAGGCTTCCATTGACTGCGCATAGGAGGTACGGCGCCCCGCCGTACCAATCGCTCATCAGAGCGAAAAACATATTCATTTAAGCACGAATGGTACGTCGAGGGCGACGTACCTCCTACATTTTCCAAGGGCAAAGCGAGGACGCTTCGCCTACTGCATCGTCCCTTTCAAAACCTTACGCTGAATTGCAAATCTACCATGCTGTAGTTGTGCTTGGTAAGGCTTCGGTCGTTGATGAAGGCGTATTCGGCGTGAAGCTCCACACTCTTGTTGAGCATCCAGTTGAGTCCCGCTTCGTATTGCGTGCGACTCGTGGTCCAGTCGGCCTGCGGACGGTAGAGGTCGTAGCGGGCTTTGGCTGCCAACTTGCCGGGTATGACGGGCGCAATGCACAGGGCGTAGACACCGTCGGCCTTGTTGCCGAGCGCAGTGTTGACGGTAGCGTCGGTTTGGTCGCCCTGCTTCTGATAGGTAGTCTTGAAGGCGTAACCCGTGGAGTGGATGTATTCGGAGCGCAACTGCCAGCCGTTGGCCTTGTATTCGGCACTGAAAGCGTAGCGGTGCTGCGGCAGAATGACCGTGCCGGAGTGCTCCGTGCCGTCGGCGTCGGTCCATTTGCCGCTGCGAGCCTTTGAGCCAGTCCAGCCGAACGCGCCGATGCGCAGGCCTGCCACGGGCGAAACCCACACGCCACCGATGATGTCCTTGCGGTTGTCCACGTCCTTGGTGTTTATGCCCTGGCCGTTGAACACTCCCACCTGATAGTGCAGCAGAGTGCGTCCGGTGTGGTCGGGCAAGAGGTCGCCCTGAATCTGCACTCCGATGTCGCGGCCGTTGCTGGCCTGTTCGCCCGAGCGGTCGTTGAATCCGGCCAACTTCGACACGTTTTGCGAATAGCCCATGAAGCCCTGGTCTATCGGGTGCATGGGATTTTCAAAGGTGAAAGGCCGTTTGAACTGACCCGCTTTCACCTTGAAATAGCCGTAACGCTGCCACTCAGCATAGGCGTCCACTATGCGCGGACTGGTTCCGAGCGTGGCGGTGTTGCCGTTCAGCTGCGCCTGCACCTTGTATTCCACATCGTTGAGCAGCTTTCCGCCCAGAGCGATGCGCACCATGCGCACATCGAACGTGTTGCTTTTGTCACCTTCCTTGAACGAAGCCTGATACTGGCCGATGACATATCCGCTCAACTTCGCCGTTATGTTAACGCCCTTTTTACCTTCAGCATCGCCGCTGTTGCCGGCTTTAGCCTCGTTAGTTGCGGCCATGGCCACGGTGGTTGCGCCAAGGGCAAAGGCGGCGAGGCACATATTTCTCAATATGCTCACTGTGCATCCCTCCTTTCCAGCAGCACCACGTTTTCCACATGGGGCGTGTGAGGGAACATGTCCACCGGTTGCACCGCCTTGACCCGATAGTTAGCGTCGAGCAGAGCGAGGTCGCGCGCCTGGGTGGCAGGGTTGCAGCTCACGTAGACTATGCGCTTGGGCGCGGTGCGCAGTATGGTCTGCACCACGTCGGGATGCATGCCAGCGCGTGGCGGATCGGTGATGATTACGTCGGGGCGACCGTAGCGCGCGATGAACTCGTCGTTGAGTATGTCCTTCATGTCGCCTGCGAAAAACTCGGTGTTGCCTATTCCGTTTATCTCCGAATTGATTTTAGCGTCCTCGATGGCCTCCGGCACATACTCGATGCCTATCACGCGGCGTGCCTTTCGTGCCACAAAGTTGGCAATGGTGCCCGTGCCGGTGTAGAGGTCGTAGACAAGTTCGTCGCCAGTGAGCGCGGCAAACTCGCGGGCCACCGAGTAGAGATGGTAGGCCTGTTCGGTGTTGGTCTGATAGAAACTCTTGGGGCCCACCTTGAAGCGCAGATTTTCCATCGTCTCGAAGATATGGTCGGTGCCTTTGTATGTGATGATGTCCTGGTCGCCTATGGTGTCGTTGCACTTCTGGTTGTCCACATACATCAGCGAACTGATTTGCGGAAACTTGTCGGCCAGGTGGCTGAGCAGCGCCAAGGCTTTCTGCTCGTCGTCGGGCTCGTCGAAGTGGAACTGCACTATCACCATCCACTCGCCCGTGTTGGAGTTGCGGATGATTATGTCGCGCAGCAGTCCGTGCTGGGCGCGCAGGTCGAAGAAGGGCAGATTGTGTTCAAAGGCGTAGTCTCTGATTTCATTGCGTATGGCGTTGTGGACGTCGTCCATCAGCCAGCACTTTTCTATTGGAAGTATCTTGTCGAACGCCCCGGTGATGTGGAAACCGATGCCGTTCATGTTGGCGTACTCCTCACCGGAGGCTATCTGCTCCTTGGTGAGCCACCGCTTGTTGGAGCATCCAAACTCCAGTTTGTTGCGATATTCAAACGTCTTCACCGAACCCATAATGGGGCGAAACTCGGGCAGCTCCACCTTGCCTATGCGCGTCAACTGGTCGTACACCTGGCGCTGCTTGGCCTTGAGCTGCTCCTCGTAGGGCAGGTTCTGCCACTTGCAGCCGCCGCACACGCCGAAATGTTGGCACTTGGGCGTTTCGCGCACCTTGCTGTATTCTATAAAGCGCACCACCTCGGCTTCGCAGTAGCGGTGCTTCTTTTTCTTCACTTGCAGGTCTACCACATCGCCGGGCACGGCAAACGGCACGAATACTACCATGTCGTCCACCTTGGCAATGGACTTTCCCTCAGCCGCAACGTCGGTGATGGTGATGTTCTCCAGCAGCGGCAACGGCTTCTTCTTTCTACTCATTATTATATATATAGGTTGATTGTCGGGGTGCAAAATTACAAAATAAGTAAGTAATGGTGAAAAAATAGCCTCCGCAAGTTTTTGAGAATGGGGGAATGAGGAATATTGCACGCTATGGTTAACTTTATTCAATATAGAAACAAAAACAGGAAAAACGCCCTGTGGTGGAAAAACTCTCATCCTTCGAGTTTTTTGATGTAGATTGACTGTGCCGTGCTTATGAGAGCGAGCTCTCAACGCTCTGCACAGCCAATCTACATCAGTGCCGTTCCGGCACTTGCCCACCACAGGGCGATAAACCACGCCTTCGGCAAAAACCGCTACGCCTTAGACGACACAACATAAAAATATCTAAGCGCAACGGTTTTTAGCCGAAGGCGCGGTTTATCGCCTGTTTGTTTTCTGAGTGGCGATAGCCACTGTCGTACTGTCTTGTTCTGTCTGTCGAGAGTTTGCTCTCGTAAAGACAGAGCAAGGCAGTACGACAAGCCGAAGGCTCAGAAAACAGACAGGTGTTTTTACTCCGTTTTTGTCAAAACACAAAGTCTAAATCCCTCCTACTGCTATGCGAATACAACCGCCTTCCCTGCCAACGCATCTCCCTCTTGTAAAATAATTCTCCCGAAATTTAACACACTAAAGACGCGCTTTCTAGACGCAGATAGGCTCTCTACGATGGTAACTATGGCGTTTACGAGTAGTAAATGGCAGAGTTATTTTCGTAAATGGCAGAGTTATTTTCGTAACTAGGCGCTTTACGACTCGTAAATGGCATAGTTACGATGCTAAATCTTGTACTCTTTTACCCCAAACCTGTCCTCTTTTCGCTAAATATCGGCCCTGTTTTGCTGCACAACTTAGATACATTCGCAGCAAAGGGCTTTGCGACAATAAGTTAGGCTTGCACACTCATAACTCGCGTATTTGCCGCCACGAGTGCGCTCCGTGGATTTCGCGAGAGTTATGCGCACGGTTTTGTAAGCAATACTTACCGTTTTTAACACGCCACCTATTATATATATATGCCATACTTACAACCATGGGCAGCACGAAAAGGAGCACATTTCCGGCGAATAGTTTTTTTTATTAACGGAATTTATTATATTTGCATACGAATTGCATAATCCAATAACTATTTTAACCGTATAAATACACCTAACTTATGAATGAAAAGAGAGTTTACACTTTCGGCAACGGAAAGGCCGAAGGCAAGGCGGACATGAGAAACCTCCTTGGCGGTAAGGGTGCCAACTTGGCTGAAATGAACCTTATCGGTGTGCCAGTACCTCCGGGATTCACTATCACTACTGACGTTTGTAACGAATACTTTGAAAAGGGCAAGGCCGACGTTGTGGCTCTGCTCAAGGAAGACGTGGCCAAATCAGTGGCACATATTGAAGGACTGATGAACAGCAAGTTCGGCGATGTGGCCAATCCGCTGCTCGTCAGTGTGCGCTCTGGTGCGCGCGCTTCGATGCCCGGCATGATGGACACCATCCTCAACCTCGGTCTGAACGACGACGTTGTGGAGGGATTGGCAAAGAAAACAGGCAACGAGCGTTTTGCCTACGACAGCTACCGCCGCTTTGTGCAGATGTACGGCGACGTGGTGCTGGGAATGAAGCCCGTGAACAAGGAAGACATCGACCCGTTTGAGGCCATTATACAAAAGGTGAAGGCTCAGCGCGGCATCACACTGGACAACGAGATGAACGTGGACGAACTGAAGCAGCTCGTCACTCTGTTCAAGGCCGCCATCAAGGAGCAGACCGGACAGGACTTCCCCACAGACCCGATGGAGCAGCTTTGGGGTGCCATCTGCGCCGTGTTCGACAGCTGGATGAACGAGCGCGCCATACTCTACCGCAAGATGGAGGGCATACCCGCCGAGTGGGGAACCGCTGTGACGGTGATGGCAATGGTGTTTGGCAACATGGGACCCACCTCTGCCACTGGTGTTTGCTTCAGCCGCGACGCCGCTACGGGCGAAAACCGCTTCAACGGCGAGTATCTCGTAAACGCTCAGGGCGAAGACGTGGTGGCTGGTATACGCACACCGCAGCAGATCACCAAGGAGGGTTCACTGCGCTGGGCTAAGCAGCAGCAGATACCCGAGGAGGAGCGCGCCGCAAAATATCCCTCAATGGAAGAGGCCATGCCGGAAATCTACGCTCAGCTCAACGCTCTGCAGGACAAGTTGGAGAAGCACTACCACGACATGCAGGACATGGAGTTCACCGTGCAGGAAGGCAA
>CAVKVO010000062.1:0-11365 GCA_963659575.1 Prevotella sp. CAG:1031 | reverse complement strand
TGTTATGATATGCAATATTCGCACGAATGGTACGCCGGGGGCGGCGTACCTCCTATGGCTGCGCGTGATTTTGCGTCGAGGGAATCGGAGAGGAACTATAGACTAAAAAGGCACAATGTAGGCAAAAATAAAACGCGTCCGCACAATCGAGTTGTGCGGACGCGTCATGGCTGACTGGCCTTTCGGCCTGTATATTGTTACTTCTTCGCAGCCTTGCCGTAACGGCTCATGAACTTGTCTACGCGGCCTGCCGTGTCGACGAGCTTGCTCTTGCCTGTGTAGAAGGGGTGCGAAGAGCTAGAGATTTCCACTTTTACCACTGGGTAAGTCTCACCTTCGAATTCCACTGTATCTGTAGTCTTGCATGTGGAACGCGTAAGGAACATATCGCCGTTGGACATATCCTTGAATACGACGGGGCGATAGTTTTCGGGATGAATTCCTTTTTTCATTTTAATGTTAATATTATATGATAATGTATTTCCACGTATAATGGGTTGCAAAGTTACGAATAAAATACTGTGCCGCCAAGTTTTACCCTCATTTTTTGCTTTTTGCAAATCATAACCATGCCGTTTGTCCAACATAACCATGCTACTTGCGCATCATAACCATGCCAGTTACGACTCGTAACTGGGCCATTTACGCATCGTAAGTGGGCCACTTACGGGTCGTAAATGGGCCGTTTACGGTTTGAAACTGTACGGATGGTTTTCGCTTACAGTATCGCTTGACGATATTGTATAAAAGAAAAACTGTAAGCAAACGAAATCGTTTTGCTTACAGTTTTTCGGGGTTGTTTTGATTATCCTCGGCTTCTTCGCCTAAATTCCGAGCAAACCACGGCTGTGGCAATGGCTACGTTGAGGCTCTCTGCGCCGCATGTTGGGGCGAAACAGGGGATGAGCAGACTGTTGGTGACGCACTGCCGAACCTCGGGCGACAGTCCGCGTCCCTCATTGCCCATCACTATATAGCCCCGTTGCTCCAAGGGTTCGCCGTAGATGTCGTTGCCGTTGAGCAGAGTGCCGTATATGGGAGTGCCGTCGGGACGCTGGGCAAACAGTTCCGGCAGGTTGGCGCGCACCATCTGCACCCTTGCTATGCTGCCCATGGTGGCTTGCACCACCTTAGGGTTGTATGGGTCCGCCGTGTCCTGACTGCACACGATGGTGTCTATGCCAAACCAGTCGGCCAAGCGTATGATTGTGCCCACATTGCCGGGGTCCTGCACTCCGTCGAGAGCCAGACAGAGTTTGCCGGCGGCCGCCTTGGGGTCGGCTTCGCGCTCTTCGGGCAGTGGAAACAAGGCTATCACCTGTTGCGGATGCTGCAACAAACTGGCGCGGCGCAGTTCGTCGGGAGTGGCAAGCGTGGCGTTGGCTCCCGGGTTGCGCTCAATCCACTCCTGCGTGGCAAGCAGTTCCACGGGCTTGGCAGTGCGCATGAGGTCGCCAACGGCCTTAGGGCCTTCAGCCACAAACAGTCTTTCGGTCATCCGGGCCTTCTTCTGCTCCAGCGAACGGATGAGTTTCATCAAGTTTTTGGGTGTCATTTTGCGGTGGTGCAGGCAACAAAAGGGGCCTGACAGCGGCAAAGTTACGAAGAATGTTTTAACTTTGCAACCCAAACCCGACCCAATGCGCCTTTGTAGAGCCCTATATGCAGCAGCTGGCCTGACCCTTTGTCTGGCTTCATGCTCGGTGACGAAGTATGTTCCCGAGGGCAAATGGCTGTTGGACAACGTGGCCGTGAAGACCGACGACGCGTCGACGGGCATAAAGGCCAACAACTACAAACAATATGTGGCGCAAAAGGGCAACTCCCGATGGCTTTCGGCAGTGAAAATGCCTCTCGCCACATATTCGCTTTCGGGCAGAGACAGTTCCAAATGGATCAACCGCACGATGAAGTCGATGGGCGAGGCACCGGTGCTGTACGACTCGCTGAGCACAGTGCGGTCGTGCCGCGATTTGGCCAACGAGTTGCACAACGAGGGTTGGCTTCGCGCCACGGTGGATGCATCGGTGAACAGAAAGAGTCGCCGAAGAGTGGACGTGGTGTATACGCTCCATCCCGGCAAACCATACAGTTTGGCCAACGTGGACTATGAGATAGGCGACCCAGGCGTGGAGACGCTGTTGCGCGAGCAGGAGTTTGTGCCCGGACTGCGCCGAGGCATGCGCTTCGCCGTGGAGTCTCTGGAGAACGAACGCTCCCGCATCACCTCGCTACTCAACGACAACGGATACTATGGATTCAACAAAGACTTCATTACCTTTGAGGCCGACACCGCCAGCAACGACCGTACCGTGGGCCTGAAGCTCGTGTTGCATCCCTATGGCGAGACAAAAGGAGTGAAAACCCTGCACACGCGCTACCGCATAGGCCGCGTGACCCACACCAACCAGGTGGACCCTACGGCAAAGGTGGGACTGAGGCGAGGCACTCTCGAAGAGAACACATTCATAAAGCCCGGCGACTACTACAGCAACGATGCCTTGCGCCGAACCTACAGCCACTTCGGCAGGTTGCAGGCGGTGAAGTACACCAACGTCAGTTTCACCAAACAGCCCGGCGACAGTGTGCTTGACTGCAACATACAGATAAGCACCAACAAACCACACACCATAAGTTTTCAGCCGGAAGGCACCAACACCGCCGGCGACCTTGGCGCAGCCGCAACGCTGGGCTACCGCAACCGCAACCTGTTTGGCGGTTCGGAGGCTCTGTCCATAGAACTGCGCGGTGCCTACGAGGCGATAAAGGGACTGGAAGGCTACAACAACGACAACTTCGAGGAATATAGTGTTCAGGCGGGACTCACCTTTCCGCGCTTCATCGCTCCGTTCTTGTCGCAGAAGTTCCGCAGTCGCATAAACGCAACGTCGGAGGTGTCGCTGCTCTACGACCTGCAAAACCGTCCTGAATACCACCGTCGGGTTTTGTCTGTGGCGTGGCGATACAAGTGGAGCGACATCAATAGCCACAGTCGCTACCAGGTTGACCTCCTGGATCTCAACTATGTGTTCATGCCGTGGATATCAGACACGTTTCGCCGCGACTATCTTGAGGACGTCACAAGCCGCAACGCCATACTCCGATACAACTACGAGGACTTGTTTATCCTGAAACTTGGTTTCCGCTACGCTTACAGCAACGACACGTATGCCATCAAGCTGAACACGGAAACGGCGGGCAACGTGCTCGACCTCGGTTCACGACTGCTTCATGCGCAGACCGACGGACAGGGTCGACGCACGCTCTTCAAGATAGCCTATGCACAATACGTAAAGGGGGATTTGGAATATACTCGCAACATCAAGTTCGACTACAACAACACACTCGTGCTGCACGCGAACCTCGGCATAGCATATCCCTACGGCAACAGTACGGTGCTGCCTTTTGAAAAACGATATTTTTCAGGTGGAGCCAACAGTGTGAGAGGATGGAGCGTACGTGGTCTCGGTCCAGGAAAGTACAGTGGACGCGACGGCAGAATAGATTTCATCAACCAAACGGGTGACTTGAAACTCGATTTGAACATGGAATACCGCACAAGTCTGTTCTGGAAACTCAACGGTGCGGCGTTTATCGATGCGGGAAACATCTGGACGCTGCGCTCATACAGTGACCAGCCGGGCGGACAGTTCCACTTCAGTTCCTTCTTGAGCCAGCTTGCCGTGGCCTACGGACTGGGTGTCAGGCTCAATTTCGACTACTTCATCCTGCGTTTCGACTTCGGTATGAAGGCCGTAAACCCTGCCTACGAGACCGAGAGCGACCACTATCCCCTGATACATCCGCGACTGAGCCGCGACCTCACTTTCCACTTCGCGGTAGGTTTGCCATTCTAACCTTCCAACTGCCGTCGCTGCGCACCAGATTGAGCCTGAACACGGCTTCGTCAACCACTCTTCCTGCCTTGCCGATGGTGTCGCGCTGCATGAAGTTGGTCACTTCCACTGTGGCCACAGCCATGCTGTCGCCGTCGAGAATGTCCACATCGGTGACGTTTGCCGATGCTCCTTCCTCCATGTTGCGCAGCACTTCTATGTCAGCCCCGTACACATTCGATGCTGCAAAGGCCAACCACTGTCTGCTGTCCTGCGTGCAGAACTTCGCCGCTTCGTCGAAATCGTAGTTGAAGTATGCGTTAGCAAATGCCAACGCCGCCGCTTCCGCCTCCTCGTTGTCCTTGTCGCCGCTCGCGCAACCCGCAACGGTTGCCATAAACACAACGGCTAAAATGGCGAAAGCACACCTTATATATATAGTACCTCTGGTCTTCATGTCGTATCTCTATGTTGGTTTTGTCGTTTCTCTGCCTTATCTTCATAACGTTTCGTCGTGGCTTTTATTGTGAAAGCGCAGTGGCAGGCGCAAGCATAGGAGGTACGCCGCCCTCGGCGTATCATTCGTGCTCATGCAGCAAACTCTTTCGCTCTGCGAGCGATGGGATCGGCGAGGGCGCCGACCCTCCTATGCTACGCACGCTTCTGCCTACCATCTGCACTGCGATTTATCATTTTCTCAGCATTTTAATCCATAAACAAAAACAAACAACTATCTTTGCATAAGATAGGCTGCATTGGAGCGTCAGTCGCAAGTGAAAGATTGTACAGAGATTCTTAATGGCGGGTTTATAGATTAACCGCAGTAACACAAACAAAAAGTTTGAGGATATGGAGATACTGAAAGTAATGGTGGTGCTGTTCATCATCGTAGTTGCTGGCTACATTGCCCGCAAGTTGGACTACATGAACGACGTTTTTGACAAGAAACTGTCGTGCATAGTGATTGACATTACCATGCCGCTGCTGATACTGTCGTCGGCCATGGGACGCGAAGTGCCCGACCGCACACTGATACTGCCGCTGATTGGTGTGGGCGTAATCTCGTATGTGGTGCTTCTGTCGTTTGGTTTCCTTGTGCCACGCCTTATTTCAAAGAACCACGACGAACAGGGCATGATAGGTTTCACGCTAATGTTTGCCAACGTGAGCTTCATCGGATACTACATTGTAGACTCGATATTCGGCACAAAAGGTTTGTTCTACTCCGCCCTGCTCAACGTTCCGTACTTCGTTTTCATATTCACGATAGGCATAATGCTCATCAAGGGCAAATGCCACCTCAGGCAGTTTGACTTCAAAGTGCTCATCAGTCCGGTGATGATTGCCATCTATATAGCGGCCCTGCTCGTGGCTTTCGAAGTAAACACGCCCAACATCGTGGCGCGCCCGGTGGCAATGGTTGGCGGAATAACCATCCCTGCCGCACTGATGCTCATCGGTTCCAGCATGGCGAAGATGCCCTTGAAGGATGTGATAGGCCGCCCCAAAGCCTATGTCGCCACGGTGATACGCCTGGTGATAGTGCCTCTGTGCATGTACTTCGTGTTCCAGTTGCTTGGCGTGCGCCCATTGATCAACGACATAAACACTGTTCTTCTGGCCACTCCGGCGGCCAGCGTCGGCACAATGTTCTGTCTCAAGTACGACCGTGACCCTTCGCTCGTCACCTCCATCACCTTTCTGACGATACTGGGCTGCATGATTACCATACCTCTGCTCAACATGATATTCTAGATTGGCGCGGTTCTATAAAACGCCATTGGCAAAAACAGAGACAAAGGCTTTGGTATTCCGAGGGTTTGGCGTATCTTTGCACGAAGATTTGCAATCTTTGTGCAAGAGGTTTTGGCCTATATTATATATAATGTATAGGCGCACCGTTTGCAGCACACACGCTTCACGGCTTTGAAACGATACAGATGGACACTCAACAGTTAACAAACACGCTCACGCAGACAGTGGAGAAGCTGGCTGACGCGGAGTCGCTTAAAGGTCTTTTCCATCAACACCAGGAGGGCAATCCGTTGCCGTCGGGCAAGGCGTTAAAGGAAACCGTGGAACTTCTTAGGGCTATTTTGTTTCCGGGATACTTCGGTAAATCGTCGGTAAACGCCCACACAATACATTATCATATAGGAGTAAACACTGAGCGACTGTTCAAGCTGCTCACCGACCAGATACGTGCCGGAATGTGCTTTGCCGACACTGACGGTTGCGAAAGGAGCGGCCAGAGGTGCGAAAAGGCTGAGGATGTGGCGCTGAAGATAGTGGAGAAGTTGCCGCAGATACGCCGCACACTGGCCACTGACGTGGCTGCGGCATACGACGGCGACCCTGCTGCGGAGAGCCACGGCGAGGTTATATCGTGCTATCCGGTGATAAAGGCGCTGGTGAACTATCGCATTGCCCACGAGTTGTATGTCCTGGGCGTGCCGCTGATACCGCGCATACTCACCGAAATGGCTCACTCCGAAACGGGCATCGACATTCATCCCGGGGCGCAGATAGGCAACCGCTTCACCATAGACCACGGTACGGGTGTGGTGATAGGAGCCACCTGCATCATCGGCAACAACGTGAAACTCTACCAAGGCGTTACCTTGGGAGCAAAGAGTTTCCCTCTCGACGACGACGGAAACCCGATAAAGGGCATTCCGCGTCACCCCATCATAGAGGACAACGTGGTGATATACTCCAACGCAACCATCCTCGGACGCATCACGATTGGTGAGGGTTCGGTGGTGGGAGCCAACCTCTGGGTGACGGAAGACATCAAACCAAATACGAAAATACACAAGAAAGGTTGACGCGACTGGGCGGCAACCCAACACAAAAACAACAAATGGAACAGGAATTTGAACTTATCGCCAAGACATTCATGGGACTGGAACCCGTCTTGGCCAAGGAACTGACACAGTTAGGAGCCAACAACGTGCAGATAGGACGACGCATGGTCTCGTTCACTGGCGACAAGGAGATGATGTATCGCGCCAATTTCCAACTGCACACGGCCATCAGGATATTGAAACCCATCAGCCACTTCACCGCCAAGTCGGCTGACGACGTGTACGAGGCGGTGAAAGGGATTGACTGGACACAGTATCTCGACCTCAGCAAGACTTTCTCAGTAGACTCAGTGGTGTTCTCCGAAGAGTTCCGCCACTCCAAGTTCGTGTCATATAAGGTAAAGGACGCCATCGTCGACCAGTTCAGAGAGAACACCGGCAAGCGCCCGAACATCAGTGTGGCTAACCCCGACATAAGGCTCAACATGCACATTGCCGAAGACAAGTGTACGCTGTCGCTCGACTCAAGCGGCGAGAGTCTGCACCGCAGAGGCTACCGTCAGGAGAGCGTGGAGGCTCCTCTCAACGAGGTGTTGGCCGCCGGAATGATTCTGATGACGGGTTGGCAGGGCGAAACAGACTTCATAGACCCGATGTGTGGTTCGGGCACACTGCTCATCGAGGCTGCCTTGATAGCCCGCAACATGGCTCCGGGTGTGTTCCGCAAGGAGTACGCCTTTGAGAAGTGGCCTGACTACGACGCAGACTTGTTTGACCGTATATACAACGACGACAGTCAGGAGCGCGAGTTTGCCCATCACATATATGGATATGACATAGACGTGAAGGCAGTGAACACGGCGCGCATGAACGTGAAGGCAGCTGGACTGACCAAAGACATCACAGTGGAGGAGCAGGACTTCAAGGACTTCACGCAACCCAAGGAGAAGAGTATCATAGTGACCAATCCGCCCTATGGCGAGCGTATATCTACGCCCAACCTGTTGAACACTTACGACATGATAGGCGAGCGGTTGAAGCACCAGTTCCTCAACAACGATGCGTGGATATTGAGCTATCGCGAGGAGTGTTTCGACAAGATTGGACTGAAACCTTCAATAAAGATACCCGTATACAACGGTTCTCTGGAGTGCGAGTTCCGCAAATACCAGATATTCGACGGCAAGATGCGCGACTTCAAGATGGAAGGTGGTAGCGTGCAGACCGACGAGGAGCGCAGCCAGATGGCAGAGAAGCACAGGTTCAAGCAGAACCGTGAGTTCAAGAGACGTGTGGGTGAGGAGGAAACTCACGAGGAAGACATCCGCTCGTTCAACTTCCAGACCATAGACTTCAGCCGCTTTGACAGTCGCCGTGGCCGCAGGGACGACTACAGAGGTCGCCGTGATGACGACCGTGGAGAACGCTTTGGCAAGGACCGTCGCGAGGGTCGTGGCTTCAGAAGCGACCGCGATGATGACCGTAGGGACAATCGTTTCTCTCAAAGGGGCGACCGTTTCGGTCAAAGGAACGACCGCTTTGGCCAGAGAGGTGACCGTCAGGGATATGGCAACGACCGCCGTGACGACCGTGGAGACCGCGGCGGATGGCGCAAGGACGACCGCAAGTTTGGCGGCAGCCGTGGTTCCGGCGAGCGCTACAACCGTCAGGGCGGTGGCAAGTCTTTCGGTGGACGTGGCGGCGACCGTGATTTTGGTAAAGGTGGCCGTGGCTTTGACCGTGGAAACCGTGGCTTCGACAAAGGCAGCCGCAACTTTGACAAAGGCAGCAGTAGCTTCGACAATGAAGAATAAATAGACTTGGTAATATACAGGAAGGAGATATTACGATGACAAATAAACTAAAACGATATGCCATCATGGCCGTTACGGCCTTGGCTACGATGCCAATGACAGCACAACTGAAACAGTTTACGCTCGAAGACCTTAACTTCGGCGGTGTCAACTACCGCAACTTCGTTCCGAAGAACATCTACATGACGTGGTGGGGCGACAAGTTGATGTATCAGGATGCCGAGGAGTGCGGCGCCATCGACATGAAGACGGGCAAGAAGACGCCCGTTGCTACGCTCGACGCGGTGAACCAGGCTTTGGGAAGCAAGGACCAGCACTCGGCAATGGGCGCGAAGTTCCCATACGCAGGCAAGAAGCTCGTGCTGCTGCGCAACAGTAAGGAGCGCATACTGTACGACTGGGAGAAGAAGACCGTGGCTTGGCGACAGCCGTGCGCCAACGAATCCTACAGCGACTGGACACCTGCTTCGAAGGCTGTGGCGTTTGTGAGAGACAACCAGCTGTGCGTTACCGACGCTAACGGCAAGACAACTCAGCTTACCACCGACGGTAGCCGCGAGATAGTGTACGGACAGAAGGTACACCGCGACGAGTTTGGTATATATAAAGGTACATTCTGGAGTCCCGACGGCCAGCGTCTGGCCTTCTACCGCATGGACCAGAGCATGGTGGCCGACTATCCGCAGGTGAATACCTTTGAGAGAGAAGCCACATACGAGCCGGACAAATATCCCATGGCAGGCATGACGAGCCACAAGGTGACCGTTGGCGTGTATGATTTGACCACTGGCAAGACCATATACCTCAACGCCGGAGACCCAACCGACAGATATTTCTTCAACATCACGTGGAGTCCCGACTCGAAGACGGTGTATATGACCGACCTCAACCGCGACCAGACTGACAGTTACCTGTCGGTGTATGACGCAAAGACGGGTGAAAAGCTGCGCACTCTGGTGCATGAGCACAACGACAAGTACACCCACGACGCTGCGCAACTGACCTTCTTGCCGTGGGACAGCAGCAAGTTTCTGATGCAAAGCGAGCGCGACGGCTACAACCACCTGTATCTCTACGACACCAACGGCAAACTCTTGAAGCAGGTGACGAGCGGCAAGTGGGTAGTGCTCGACCTCATCGGCTTCAACAAGCAGACGAAGAGCGCCATCATCCTGTCCACCGAGGCCAGTCCGATACAGAACAACCTCTACGCAGTGAACCTTTCGACGGGCAAAAGGACACCGCTTGACAAGGGCAAGGGTGTGCATGCTGCCTACTACGCCGCTTCCGGCCACCACACCGACATCATTTCCGAGTCGGGAGCTTACCTGTTTGACAATTACAGCGAGCCTGACGTGCCGCGCAACATAGACCTTACCGACACCAAGACGGGCAAGGCAACACGACTGCTCACCGCTCCGGATCCCTGGAAGGGCTACAACATTCCGGAGTTTACGTGCGGCACACTGAAGGCAGCCGACGGTACGACCGATTTGTACTACCGTATGGTGAAGCCGATTGGCTTTGACCCGAGCAAGAAGTATCCCACTGTGGTCTACGTCTACGGCGGTCCCGGCACTCGCAACGTTGACGCCCGTTGGCATTACGCCAGCCGGTCGTGGGAAACCTACATGGCGCAGAAAGGCTATCTGCTGTTCATCATAGACAACCGCGGTTCGAGCGAGCGCGGACTGGAGTTTGAGCAGGCCACGTTCCGCCACTTGGGACAGGTGGAGATGAAGGACCAGATGCAAGGTGTGGCCTATCTGAAGACCCTGCCCTACGTTGACACCACACGCATGGGTGTTCACGGATGGAGCTACGGCGGCTTTATGACCATCTCCTTGATGACAAACTATCCCGATGTGTTTAAGGTGGGAGTTGCCGGCGGTCCTGTGATTGACTGGAAATGGTATGAAGTGATGTACGGCGAGCGCTATATGGACACTCCCGAAGCCAACCCCGAGGGCTACGAGCAGACGAGTTTGCTGAACAAGGCCAAGGACCTGAAAGGCAAGTTGCAGATAATTATCGGCATGAACGACCCAGTTGTTGTGCCGCAGCACGCCCTGCAGTTCATCAACGCCTGCACCGAAGCTGGCACTCAGCCCGACTTCTTCGTCTATCCGGGTGAGGAACACAACATGAGAGGTCACAAGAGTGTGCATCTGCACGAGCGCATTACGCAGTATTTTGAGGACTATCTGAAATAAAAACGAGGAACTTGCTGTTATGCTTACGGCAAGTTCCTTTTTGTATATACCCCATTCACACAAACAATCACGAGCCATGAACGAGAGTGAAAGTGCCGACCTGCTGTTGCGCCACGGCATTAAGCCCACGGCCAACCGCATAGTTGTGGTGAAAGTGCTGGCCAAGGAGGAGCGTCCACTGTCGCTCAGCGAACTGGAGCGCGAGATTATGACCATCGACAAGTCGGGCGTGTTCCGCGCCTTGACGCTCTTTCGCGAGCACCATCTCGTGCATGCGATAGAAGACGGAGGCGAGGGAGTGCGCTACGAACTGTGCCGCAGCGACTCGGAAAACGGTGACGACGACATGCACGTTCACTTCTTCTGCGAGCGTTGCCACCGCACTTCCTGTCTCGAAGACATACACATTCCGCCTGTGGCCCTGCCCGACGGCTACGAAATGACCACGGCCAACTATGTCGTTAAGGGCATCTGTCCCGACTGCGCCGACCGGTTATAACTGCCCCAAAGAAGGGTTTGAAGGTCGAAAAGGAGGTAAACGACCTACGAAATGATGGTCTTGGCGGTCTAAAAAAGAGGCTTCCGACTGTCTAAAAAGAGACTTTTTTCGGTCGAAAAGACGGATAAACGAGGTCGAAACGAGCATCTCTTTTCAAAGTCTCGAAAAACTGTAAGCAAACGAACGATGTTTGCTT
>CAVKVO010000061.1:0-11388 GCA_963659575.1 Prevotella sp. CAG:1031 | reverse complement strand
CGTTTGAACCCACTTTTACCGTTTCCACGTGTTCCGTATAGCTGTTCAGCGTTGCACAAGGCACGGAGTTGAACGTGGCTTCCTCCGCTACGTTGCCCGAATCAGTAACTATTCCGCAGGCGTTGGCGGCAAGATAGCCAAACTCAAGATATGACAAGGGTTCAACAACGTGCAGGTTGGGACAGTCGAGCGACAAGCTCTTCACCGTTTCCTCAGCCACTCCGCGCAACGGAGCCACCACTGGCACGTCGCCAGCAGCCTTGCACATGCTCTCAATCATGCTCTTCAGGTTGTCCTTGCGCTCCATCAGAGCCTTGCGGTTGAGCGTAAACAACAGGTATTTGCCCTTCTCAAGGTTCAAATCATGCCACACTTTGGGGCAAGACAAGCGGTCATAGTTGTGGCGCAAGGTGTCCATAAGGATGTTTCCCACCATATATATGTGCGTCATCTCCAGTCCTTCGCGGGTGACAATGCTGTTGGCACCGATGCCAGCGGTGAAGAGATAGTCGCTAAGGCCGTCAATCACGAGTCGGTTCACCTCCTTTGGCATCGCCATATCGAACGAACGCGTGCCGGCAACGAGGTGAGCGAGCTTCACGCCACGCTTCTTTGTCACGATGGCTGCGGCCATTGTCGAGGCCAAGTCGTCCACCACAATCACCACATCAGTAGCGTTGCGCTCCAGATAGAGTTCAAATTCGGCCATCACACGACCCGTCAACTCATTGAGACTGGCGCAATCGACACCAAGAAACACACTGGGACGAGGTATCTGAAGGTCGTCAAACAATGAGGGTTCGAGCGTTTGGTCGTCCTCACAACCGGCATATACGAGTGTATAGTCAACGGCTTCGCCCTCCGAACGGGCCTTGTTTACTGCCCAAACAATCGGGGCTACCTTAACGAAGTTGGGGCGTGCGCCCACCATAATGCATATGTTAAGCATATTATCTCACACTGTTTTCTTTATTCCAAAAACGTATTTTTCCGTTTGGAGCAGTTCCTTCCCTGCTCCAAACGGTAATTTTACTTGTTTCAAACGGTTATTTCACGTGTTTCAAACAGTTCTTTCACTTGTTTCAAACGGCTTCTTTCTTCGCGAAAAACGGCTTAGAAAGCGTAGCCAAGTGTCATCAACACCTGATGCTGGTTGTTCTTTACCTTAACGCCATCGGCTATGTTGACTTCATTTGCCGACGAACTGTTGACAAAAGGATGGAACGTTCCGTTCTGCATCGAATACTGATAAGCGAGGTCAATGGTAAACTTGTCCACTGTATAGCCAAGTCCGCAAGTGACACGGTTGGTGGCTTTCCAGTTGGTATAGTCGGTTGTTGATGTGAAGGCGTTGTTCACAGAGTTGACAAGTACACCCTTTTCGGCATTCGTCTTATACATCGGCGACACGTAATTGTAGCCGAAACGCACTGCAAGGGATGGATCGGGACGGAACTCCGCACCCACTTTCACCGTGCAAACACCCTTCAGAGTCTTCTTTGTGGCAGTGTTCATCTCCCTGTCGCTGCTGCTTGAACTATAGTAAGAGCCGTCCCAGTCCTGATAGTCGGCGTCCTTTATGCGGGTGTCAAGGCTTCCGTAGTCGGCATACTCAAACGCTGCGCCAAGCGCGATGTTGTTTCCGATAGTAGAACCGGCACTCAAACCGAACTTCCACGGCGTGTTGAGACGGAAATCATAGGAAGAATTGTGACTGGAATAGTCGAATCGACCCACGGAAGTGTTGTTGTCAAATTCAAGATTATAGGAACTTGTGAGGTCGTAGAACGTAGGCGACGCTACTGAGAAGCCAATACGGAACGGTGATTCGGCCACCGGACGCACGATAACGCCAGCCTTTATGCTGTAACCAGTACCGGTTATGGTGCGGTCGTCGGTCATTGTAACCGAACCAAGGGGCAGGTTGTCGCTGTTAACGAGCTGCTCTGTGTATTGGCTGTAGGCGTTGTAGTGAACGTCATTGATGCCGACAGTAAGTCCATAGTACAGTTGGTCGTTGTAGTTTCCGCTGATATTCAGTTCATAATTGCCTATGTAGCCTGAATGGGCACGGTTGAACACATAACCCGTAGCGTCATAATTACTCAATACAAAGCCGTCTGTAACGTTGCCACTCGACATCAAACCGTTGCAATATACATAGTCAACGGCATTGAACAGGTAGCTGTCGTAGCCACTGCCGTCTGTGCCTGAAATAACTCCCTGTTTGTCATATGCCAAATTGAACGTTCCGTTTTCCACTTTGATATAAGACTGGTTGTTTTGCGACGCACCGTTGAGCGCAGCTGCCGCAGACAGAATCTGTCCGAAGTTGGAACTCTTGTGGTAATTCAGCGCAATGTTGACAAACGATTGCTTTCCTGTGCGCATGGAATAGACGAATCCGGCCTGGTCGAAACTCATTCGCGTCTTGTCGGTTCCTGCGAAATCAACGGCATCTTCCTGCGACACCAAGCCGAAAGATATCTTTGCCTGCGAACTGCGGAACAGTCCGATGCCGGCAGGGTTGCTGCTTATTGTGGAAAGGTCGGCTCCCAACGCATCCATTGCGCCGCCCATACCGACGTAGCGTGCCGTACCGTTGAGTCCCTCTGTGGCTATTGCGGCGTTCAGATAGGTTTCCTGTGCTGTGGCTTGTGCCGAAACAATCAGTCCCAATGCCACAAATACTATGTTTGTTTTCATGCTATGTATCTTATTAGTTCGTTGTCTTATTACATTAATTTATGCCTATTGACGGCACGAAAAGTATCAACGTCGTCCTCCTAGCGTGATTCCACCGCGAGCACCGCCGCCACCGCCGCCGCGAGCACCACCGAACGAAGCACCTCCACGCGCCCCACTGAACGTAGAAGAGCCATTGAACGACGATGATTGACGGTTGATTGACATATTATTATTGGTGTTTATGTTGCGCTGACCGCTGAAGTTACCATTGTTGGTCGTAACTCTCTGACCACGGAAGTCGCGCGTCGAACCTCCGAAGTTGCGCCTTGTGGCAGTAGAGTTGTTGCCTGTGCGCTCGCCACGGAAGTCGCTGCGACTGAAACGACGCACTCCATTGGGACGCGAATAGGCAGTATATCCGCCGTAGTAGGGTCTGTAGTGACCATACCAACCGCCGCCATACCACGGTCTGTCCCAATACCATGAGCTGTAGTATGTGTACGGATAGCCCCAATACCACGACCTGTAGCCATAGTAAGGATAGTCCCACGCCCAGTAACTGTACGAACCCCAACTGTCGAAACGTCCGTCCGCATAGCCTGCCCAGTACGGTTCGTACCAGTCGTAGCCGTCAAAGCGACTCATGCTTCGTGTGTATCTGTAGTCATCCGTATCGTCTGCAGACGTGCTGGGATACACTCCCTTCACTCCGTCGAACGTTATGATGTCGTTTCCGGCAGAGTCGATGGGTTGCACCGTACTCATCCTGCGGTTGTAGTCGTCCACGGTTTTGCCGCAACCGGCATAGTAGGTGTCGGCAGGAATACCGTATTCGGCTGCACTCTTTTCCACATTCTTCTTCGTAGGCACAAAATACAAGTCGTCTTGCGCCGTCGCATCGGCAACAAACGCCCCGATTGCGAGAGTAAGGATAATCAGTCTTTTCATATAAAACGCTCCTTTCTTCTTCTTTTTCTTGTGCAAAGTTAAATCTAATGCGCCTTTTCACATAGGGAAAAGTCCTAAAAAGCGATAGGTGAACCCCTAATTTATAGTTTTTCTACAAATGCAATGGATAGTGGTGGAAAAGGCGTTAACTTTGCAAGGTGGTTATATAAATATTGTTCTATAGTTACCACCATACATAAGACAAAACAGAAAAGCAACGGAAATGAAGTACTACAAAGTGAGTTTCAGCATAGACGCACCACAGGAACTGCTTGGCGATGCCCGCGACCTGTTGGCTGCCGCTGCCGGCGAGGCCGGATTTGAGACGTTTGAGGAAACCGAACAGGGACTGGACGGCTACGTTCAGACCACTCTCTTGGACTCTGAGGCGTTGGAACAAGCCGTTTCGGACTTCCCGATAAGTGGCGTTGGCATCACATACACGGTGACCGACGCTGAGGACAAGGACTGGAACGAGACTTGGGAGAACGAGGGTTTTGAACCTATCTCGGTGGGCAATCGGTGCGTGATACACGACGGACGCCATCTGCCCGACCAAACGGCGGATATAAACATAGAGATTGACGCCCGATTGGCGTTCGGTACCGGTAGCCACGAAACCACTCGCATGATGGCAAACGCCCTCATGGAGGAGCAACCCGAGGGAAAGAGCGTGCTCGACGCAGGCTGCGGCACCGGCATACTGGGCATACTCGCACTGAAACTGGGTGCAAAGCAGGTGACTGGCTACGACATTGACGAGTGGAGTGTGGACAATGCGCGCCACAACGCTATAATAAATAATGTGGAAAACGGCTACACGCCACTGCTCGGCGACTCGTCAGTGATAGAAAACACGCCGCAACGCTTCGACATAGTGGCGGCAAACATAAACCGCAACATACTGCTTGCCGACATGAAGCGTTGGGTAGGCGTGATGAACAGCGGTGGCTCACTACTCGTAAGCGGTTTTTATACAGACGACAAGCCCATGATTGAAGACCATGCAAAGAGTCTCGGACTGACGAAAAAAGCCGAATGGGAGGACAACCGTTGGGCGTGTCTGGCTTTCCGACTCGCCGATTAGTCACAAGCAACCCCCACAATTACACATCTAATATACTGTATTCGCTATATGAAAAGGAAATTCTTATGCACTCTGGCAGCCGCACTTCTGCCTCTGTTGGCCTCAGCCCAAAGCGATTCAATACCGTTCAAAGGACATTTTGAGAACGGAGAATACAACGTGTATCTCGAACTTGACCTGTATGAACGCAACATCAATGTGCCGGCACACGAACTGTTCGGTCCCCTACCCGGCTACCTTGGCAAGCGTTACAACGGCTTCTACTGGCTCGTCACCGACGGCAAGGTCACGTCAAAGCACAAGGCTGCACTCAGTCTGATCAACGATTACGGCAGTGAAGACCTCAAGGCATCGCTCACAATGAAGAACGACAGCATATTCATCTTGCGCCAAGAGGACGGCAGTACGCTGAAAGTGCCCAACAAAGGCAAGTGGCAGAAGCTGCCAAAGGAACTGGAGCTAAAGAAGAAACGGTAAATCCGTCAACAAGAATCGATGGCTCTGCCATCAGTTTTCTCCATACAAAACGCCGTGCCGCCATATCCTAAGGGTATGACGGCACGGCGTTTTTTTCATTTGAAACGGGTTCTAATGACGATGCGAATCCATAGAACCGACCTTTATGTCGTAATCGTTTTCGCGTAAGCAAATCAATAGGCGTTCTTGTCATGCACGACGATTTGCTTGGCTGTCTTCCATATTATCCGCAAATCGAGCCAGAAACTCCAGTGCTCAATATACCAGATGTCGCGCTTCACGCGTTCCTCCATCTGCCACAGCTCCTTGGTTTCACCACGGAACCCAGTGACTTGCGCCCAACCAGTTATGCCCGGTTTGATGAAGTGGCGCACCATATACTCCGAAATGAGTTTTCTGTAAACCTCAGTGTGGTAGAGCATGTGCGGACGCGGTCCAACGATGCTCATGTCACCCTTGAGCACATTGAAGAACTGCGGGAACTCGTCGATGTTTGTCTTGCGCATAAAATTGCCGAAAGCGAACTTGCGCGGGTCATGCTCCGTACACTGCGCCTTGTCGGCATCGGCATTGACGTGCATCGAACGGAACTTGTAGCAGTAGAAGTTGCGGCCGTCAAGTCCCGTGCGCTCCTGTTTGAAGAATATCGGACCGGGACTTTGTTTCTTTATAATGAAGGCCACTATGGGGATAAACGGCAACAAGCACAGCAGAACCGACGCTGACACCACGATGTCGAACAGTCGTTTCACCATCCTGTTGGTCGGTCTTATCAGCGGTTCCACATATTTTGTCAGCACCGTCACGTCGCCTATGCGCTCCTGAGCATACGCCTTGCCCATCAGGTTAATGTAGGCAGGAATGTAGTAGAAGTGTATCATGTTGCTGTCGCAGAGTCTCACCATCTCATGGATAGCCTCTGTTTCATTGAACGGAAGGGCGCAATACAACTCATCGCCGTTGGAAATCAGTTTCATAGACGCCATCTGCGAGAAGAATTCTGAAAGTTTTCCGCCATAGGCAAGTCCCTCGGGGCAGTCTTTCAGTTCCTCGTCGGCAAAATAGCCCACAATGCGGTAGCCCGAAGAGCGAAAACTGGACAGATACTCATATATTGAAACTATTTGGGGAGTGTTTCCCACGAGCACCACACGCCTGTTGTTGTGACCCATGCGGCGATAGCCAGCCACAACACTGCGCTCCACATAGCGCGAGAGCAATATTCCGAAGTAGAAGATTACCGTGAACAGAGCCGTAAACTTGTTGTTGGGCATCGGCAGGTGCTCATAACTGAAAAAGAGAGCTGTGAACACGTATGTGGCAACTGCCTGAGAAAGCACAAGATACGTGGTTTGGCGCAACACTCTATACGACGTAGAGAGACGCTCGTGCAATACCGTAGAGAAGAAATACTGCGCCACGGCCAACGCAGCGTTGGCCACAAGACAAAGAAACAACCGTCGCCCCCCATTGGTGAGTGTCGTGTAGACCCAATCGTTGCAAACGTACAGATAAAACAAAACATTGAGAACGATGAAGTCGCACACAACAACTGCGTTTCTGATTTGCAGACTTGTCCTTGAGTGTAGTCGCATAGAGTCGGAAGGTTTATTCACGTCCATTTCCCTTTCTTGGTTTGTTTTGTATATAGAGGGTGGTTCTATAAATTACCACCGTTGTTTTTCTTTAATATCGGGTGATTTACCACCACAATATTCTCTGTGACTGCAAATTTAGCATTTATAAATTTTAAAAAAGAATATGCATCGCCTTTTTCTGTGCTATTTTTTTGTACACGAAGCACATTTTCGATAAAAATTGCCCCATACGGAAATCCATTGTGCGTTTTTACCGTCCAAACATGCCAAGCTTACAAAAATCAGGCATATGGTTTTACAAATGAAAAGGCGGGAAAAAGAATTTGCGGCAAACGCAGGTTCCAATATGGAGCGCTGCGTTTGCCGCAATTATAGGATGACGAATGGCTGCAATTATCGTGTGGCCGTTGTCAGCTTGGCCTTCTTCATACCGTCGCAAGTGGCAGTGAGAGTCACCTTGCCCGGCGTGCGGTCGGAGCGGAGGATAACGGTGCAAGTGCCGTTATAGAGGTCTCTCGTGTTGCCAACCGACAGTTCGTCACTATACATGTTGCCGTTTATCACACCCACGATGGTGGCAGGACCTTCAACAGCGAACGTCACCTTGCCCTTGGAAGTCTGCACACGGCGACCTTTCTTGTCCACTGCTGCTATGCGGATGTGCTGCAGGTCGTTGCCATCAGCTTTCCAGTTGGAGTTGTCAGACTCTGCCTTCAGCGCAACAGCATCGCCTGTGGTCTCTATCTTGTGGCGAGCCACGACCTTTCCGCCGTTGATGGCCACCGCTTCGATATATCCAGGTTCGTATTTCACACCGTCCCACTTCAGTTTGTTGCGTGTACGTGGGTTGTTCTTGTCGTTTTGCTTCTTTCCGATGCTCTTGCCGTTTACGAAAAGCTCCACTTCGTCGGCATTAGTATAGGTATAGAGCGACATGGTGCTGCCAGCCTTGCGGTTCCAATGGTCAGACATACGCTGCGTACCAATCTTCACATCGTTCCAAACTGTGTTGTCGTCGCTGTCGATGATGCCGATGTGTATTGTGGGAACATCGGGCTGGAACATTGCTTTCAGCAGATAAGCAATCGGTTTCGGTTCGAGCGACACGTCGAAAGCACCTTGTACCCAACCCTTTGCAGGCCATCCGTTGGACTCGCCGAGATAGTCAATCATGCCCCAATAGGCCAGACCGAGCACCTTGTCGAGGTTCATCTCATAGAAGTTGGGGCCCATCATGGCCGTGTTGGCCTCACTCTGATAGAACATCATGTTGGGATAGCGGCGACTGTCGCCGGGGAAGTACATGTAGCGATAGTTGTATGACGCCACATCGGTGATGAGTGCGAGCGGTGCGGGCAGCGAATCGGTGTGCTGGTTGCGGCCTCTGGGGTGCATGGCCACCGTGACGGGACGTGTGGTGTCGTAGCGATTGAGCAGCAACTTCTGCATCTTGTAGGGCGTAACGCCCCAGTCGGCATACGGCAAGTCCCAATAGGTCTGGAGTTCGTTGCCAAGACTCCACATCACAACCGACGGATGGTTGCGGTCGCGGCGTATGAACTCGGGCACATCGTGCTGCCACAGTTCGGTCCACTCGGTGCGTCCTCCGGCAAACTTGGTGAGCCACTTGTCGTAAAGTTCGTCAACAACGAGTATACCGTACTTGTCGCAGAGGTCGAGGAACGACTTGCTGTAAGGATTGTGCGATGTGCGGATATGGTTGAAACCGAACTCCTTCAGCAACTGTATGCGCTTTTCCATGGCACGGGGATAGGCTGCGGCACCGAGAGCACCGAGAGTATGGTGGTTGGCATTACCCTTGAGCAGCACCTTCTTGCCGTTGAGTTTCAGTCCGAAGTCGGGCGAGAACTCCAGGGAGCGCACTCCGAAGTGCTCACTCACCTTGTCGGCCACCGTACCGTCGGAACGAAGGAAACTCAACTCGGCGGTGTAGAGATAGGGACTCTCGCAGCTCCACAGATGGGGCGACGACATTTTCACCGTGTCCACACCATATTCGTTGGTCTTCTGACCACGGTTGAACGGTATGTCGCGCTTCTTCTCATATACAGTCTTGCCGTCAGCGTCGATGATCTTCACGTTTACGCTCAAATCCTTTATCTTCAGGAAGCATGCCATCTCGGCCTGTATGCACACGGTGGCCTCACTGCCGCTCACGTTAGGAGTGGTTATGTACAGCGGATGGCGTGTGAAATACTGCTGGGCATCGGTCACGACGAGATGAACGTCGCGAAAGAGACCGCCACCAGTATACCAACGGGAGTTTTCCGGTCTCTGCGTATTGGCCTTAACGGCAATCACGTTTGGCTGACCGTATTTCAGGAGTTTGGAAACATCCACGTCGAAGCCCAGATAGCCATATTCCGTGCCGCCGATGCGCTGTCCGTTGAGATAGACATCGCCCACAAGCATGATGCCTTCAAAGTCCAGGAGCACACGCTTGCCCTTCATGGAAGCGTCGGGCGTGATGGTTTTGCGATACCAACCGATGCCCATCTCCTTGAAAGCGCGCGAACTGAGGCGGCTTCTCACGTTGCTTGCCGCATCGCTGTTGTCGGCTTTCTCGTCCTTTGATGGCGGCACCCAAGGTTGCGAAATCTGGAAATCGTGCGGAACATCAACGGTTTGCCACTGGCTGTCGTCAAACGATACGGCCTCAGCTCCCTGTATGTCACCTGCATGAAAGCGCCATCCGAAGTTCAGGTTGTCCACTTGTCGCGGATTGTCGGCCGCCATGAGTTGCGCAACGGCGCAAAGAACCGACAGGATAAGTACTGCTGTTCGTTTCATTGTCATTAGTAGATTTTTAATTTGTATTGTAGTTTTATTGTTTGGTATCAATATCTTTTCCTATAAAGAATGTCGCTGGCGACACGGCATCCGGCCCTATTCAGCCATCGCCGCACCACCTTGCTGATAAGATCAGAAGGAGTAAGTGAAGCCGAGCGAACAGTATTCCTTAAACTGAATGTAGCCCAGCTTGTCGTCGCGGTTGGCTGAGTCGTCGAAACGTGGGTAAAGGAAAATGTTGGTGCTTATGTAGCGGCTCACTTTGAGTGCTATCGTGTTTTCCCATTCCACCAGTGCGCGACTGTAAGTGGTGTAGCCATAGAGTCGCGTCTTCCAGTTCACGTTGTCGCTGATGTTCCATGTGAGGTTGGCGGTGAGCTGCGAACCGAAGTCTTCTCGTGTGTGGTGCTCTCCGGTTATGCTGTATCGCGAAGCCAAATCCTGTCGGTCCACATAGCGGAAGTTGAAGGAAAGGAACGAAAGGTTGATACTTCCCGTCAACCGCTTGTTCTTTGTCTCCACCGTATAGTCCATACCGAGACCGAGGTTGAGGTCAAACGGCGACATGAAGTCGGAGTATACCTTCTTGTCGTTGCTCTTCAGACCGTGGGTAAACTGCGTGTAGGCGAGCAACTGCAAACTGTAATACCAGTGGGAATGTGCCTGCAAACCGAGCTTTCCGGTGTATCGGATAAGGTCGTTGTTGGTCTTGAACATGTGCAAGGTGTCGTCGCGCGAGGTCTGGAAACCCAACCGAAGTTCCAGTTTGTTCTCAAACTTCACACGGCTCTTGTTGTTGTAGTTGGCGTTGAACGTCAGACTACTCACCAGCGAGTAGTTGCTTTCACCTCCCTTATACCAGTTGTCGGTGATGTAGTTTTGCAGAAACTGTATATAACTGTCGCCGCTGAATGTCCAGAAGTTAGGTCTGCGTATGAGCACTCCATCCGGTGCCGGCAGCATGTCGTCCTCCGGCAGCGGTTCGATGTGCTCCGACAACTTCACGTCACGGCGCACTGGTTTGTCCAACTCGTTTCTTATCGTACCGATACGGCGCAGGCGCGACTCGCTGTCCACCACCAAGTCGGGACGGGAGAGGTATACGTTTGTCATCACGCCGTCGGTCAAACTGGCTATACTGTCGCTCGTGAGGGTGTCGCCATCCACGCTGAACGCTCTTCTGGCCACATCGTGATAGAATGTGAACGGCAGGAACAACCTCGCGGTGCTCATGTCGACACTGCTCGTGTTCACTTTGGATGTGTCAATCCTCAGTCGCAGAGCCGCGAGCGAGTCGGTATAGGCTCTCAGTATGGCAGTTGTGTCCCTGGCAACACGTCGTCCGGTATGGCGATACACCCCTGCCGCAGCATCCAAAGCCGCAGTAAGGAGAACCGCAAAAAACAATATTCTATAGCAAGTGTGGCGCATATTGGTCGGTTAAAGTCGCATTCCCTTCGTGGGGAACAGGCTGTTTAGCTGCAAAATTAGGCAAAATATTCCTAACATTCTGCCTGTCGCGTCACAAAAAGCAAAACTTAGTGGGATTGGCATTCATCCCTGGCACAGACGGAAGGCTGTAGTAGGTGCTGCGTCCTCGCTGCACCCTTAACCCAGAAGCATATTTTCGTATATTTGCTTTTGCGCTGGATTTTTCCCAAGGGCGCAGCGAGGACGCAGCGCCTACTACAGGCTTCCATTTGCGCCTTCGTTTTTTTTGTCAAAACAACATAAGTCCGGAAGTTGAGTTACTCATTGCTGAACTCAAGCTGCCGATAT
>CAVKVO010000060.1:3762-11403 GCA_963659575.1 Prevotella sp. CAG:1031 | reverse complement strand
GGTGCGTGTGGTTCGCTTCGGTCCGAGCTGTGAGTTCTGTGGTGGTATTCACGCACAATCAACAGGCCGCATTGGCATGTTCAAGATAATAAGCGAGAGTTCAGTGGCTGCTGGTATACGCCGTATTGAGGCAAAGACTGGCGTGGAGTGCGAAAACTTGATGTATCACATCGAGGATGCGCTGACCGCTGTTCGTTCTTTGTTCAACAACGCTAAGGATTTGCAGGGCGTTATACGCAAGTATATCGAGGAGCACGATTCGATGAAGAAGGAGATTGACCGCTTCCAGGCACAGGTTGTTGACCGTGCAAAAGACGAGTTGATTGCCAAGGCTCACGAAGTGAATGGTGTGAAAGTGATTACCGCCATTCTGCCAATGCCTGCCGCATCAGCCAAAGACCTCGTGTTCAAGATTCGTCAGGAGGTGCCGTCGTCACTGCTTTGCGCCATCGGAACTGTTGATAACGGCAAACCGATGCTTAGCGTGATGCTTAGCGACGACATGGTGGCTGAGCACTTTCTCAACGCAGGACAGATAGTTCGTGAGGCTGCCAAGCTGATACAAGGTGGCGGAGGTGGCCAACCGCACTATGCAACCGCTGGTGGCAAGAACGTAGATGGTCTGCACGCTGCCGTTGACAAGGTGGTTGAGCTTGCCCATCTGTAATACTCTGATTGACTGACAGAGCAGCTTTATATATATTAATGTATAAGAGACAGTGCCTAAACAGGCATTCTCTTATATATTAATGTATAGGAGCAATTACCTAATAGGACTGTCTCTTATATATTAATGTATAAGAACAGATATATGAAGCTGCCAGTATATTGAAGCCAAACACGAATATGGCGTTGGCGTATGTCTAGTGAAGATACCCTTAAACAAACAGAAACGATGAAAGATTTTTTGAAATATGTGTTCGCAACAGTTGTGGGCATGGTGATAGTGGGAGTGCTTGTAGGCGTTATAGGCGCTATCTCAATCGCCGGAATGGTTGCCGCAAGCAATTCCACAACCGAAGTTGAGGACAATTCAGTGCTTGTTCTCAACCTGTCAGGTACGCTCAGTGAGCGGTCTAACAACGACGTGATGGCGAGAGTGATGGGAGAGAAAGCTCCGGAACTTGGCTTGCAGGAAATACTGTCAGCCATCGACAAAGCTAAGGCCAACGAGACGATAAAGGGAATCTACATCGAAGCAGGTATGTTCTCACCGGATGCGCCAGCTTCCGCACAGGCCATACGCGACAAACTTGTTGACTTCAAGAAGAGTGGTAAGTGGATTGTGGCTTATTCTGACCTCTATACGCAGTTCAGCTACTACATTTGCTCGGTTGCAGACAAGATCTACCTTAATCCGCAAGGCGGAATAAACTGGTGTGGACTGGCTGCCAACCCAATGTTCTTCAAGGATGTGCTCGCAAAGTTCGGCGTTAAGATGCAACTGTCCAAGGTTGGCAAGTACAAGAGTGCGCCTGAACAGTTCACTGCCGACGGCATGAGCGCACCCAACCGCGAGCAGGTTTCGGTGTATCTGAACGGAGTGTGGGACAAGATGCTCACAGATATATCGGCCAGCCGCAAGATTTCCAAGTCATCACTCAACGCTTGTGCTGACAGCCTGTATATGTTTGCAGAGCAGAGCCAGTATCTCAAGGCACACTTTATCGACAAGTTGATATACACCGACGAGGTGAAGGTGGAGATAAAGAAGTTGCTTGGCGTTGACAAAGACGATGCCATCAACCAGTTGTCTGTGGCAGATATGGAAAACCTTCCTGCTGTTGACGGAGGAAAAGGCGACGAGATTGCCGTGTATTATGCCTATGGCGACGTGGTTGACCAGGCAGCAAGCGGACTGTCAAGCGGTGCGCAGATAGTTGGAAAAACCGTATGCCAGGATCTCGAAGCCTTGGCCAACGACGATGATGTCAAGGCAGTGGTGCTGCGAGTTAACTCCGGCGGTGGCAGTGCCTACGCTTCTGAGCAGATATGGCACGCCGTATGCAAGCTGAAAGAGAAGAAACCTGTGGTGGTTTCCATGGGAGGTTTGGCCGCTTCGGGTGGCTATTACCTTAGCTGTGCGGCCAACTATATATATGCAGAACCCACAACTCTCACAGGAAGCATCGGCATCTTCGGAATGTTTCCTGACTTCAGCGGTCTTCTTACTGACAAACTTGGCGTGAAGTTCGACGAGGTAAAGACAAACAAGAACAGTGCTTTCGGCACACTTGCCCGTCCGTTCAACGCCGAAGAAATGGCTTATCTCAACGCTTATATAGGTCGTGGCTACAACCTTTTCCTGAAACGTGTGGCCGACGGACGCCACATGAAGGTGGCCGATGTTGACAGTATTGCCCAGGGAAGAGTGTGGCTCGGCAACGACGCATTGCGCATAAAGCTCGTGGATGGTCTTGGCGGACTGGACAAAGCCGTTGCCAAAGCTGCCCAATTGGCCAAGCTTGGCGACTACCACACCGAGGACTATCCAGAACGCCCCGACTGGATTGACAGTTTCTTTGCACAGATGTCCGGCAAAGGAAACTATCTTGACGAACAACTGAGACTTACTCTCGGCGAATATTACGCACCGTTTACCTATCTGAAGACTATCAATAAGCAGAGTGCAATACAGGCTCGTCTGCCTTATGTGCTGGTTATAAAATGAAAGGCGGCTCCATCAAGATAAACGAATGGCTCCGGCCACTCAGTTGGCTGTATGGCTTGGGCGTAGGCTTTAGGAACATGATGTTTGACATCGGTGTTCTGAAGAGCCAAAGCTTTGATGTGCCCGTAATTTCAGTAGGAAACATAACCGTAGGCGGCACAGGCAAGACTCCCCATGTGGAATATCTTGTGGAGTTGCTGGGCGAGAAGTTCGGTGTGGCTGTGCTTAGCCGGGGTTACAAGCGCAAGACCCGCGGCTTTGTAGTGGCCGACAACGATGCCACGGCAGCTACGGTTGGCGACGAACCGTGCCAGATAAAGCACAAGTTTCCCAAGGCAACGGTGGCAGTGGATGCCAACCGTTGCCACGGCATATCGCTGCTTACCGATGGCGATATGGGCAAGAACACCGACGTTATTATTCTTGATGACGCATTCCAGCACCGCTATGTCAAGCCTGGAATCAATATCCTTCTGGTGGACTATCACCGGCTAATCATCCACGACGCGTTGCTTCCCGCAGGTCGTCTGCGCGAACCGCTGTCTGGAAAGAGCCGTGCCGACATCGTTATCGTGACGAAATGCCCGAAGGAACTCAAACCTATGGACTTCCGTGTGACCACAAAGGCCATGGGACTGTACCCTTATCAGCATCTTTATTTTACCACTCTTGCCTATGGAGCGTTGCACGGCATATTCACAGGCAAGGACAAACCGCTCGAAACCATCACCTCCGGCACTCAGATTCTGCTGCTTACGGGAATCGCCTCGCCCCGGCAGATGGTTGAAGACCTGCGTTCATACACCGAACACATACATCCTCTTACCTTTGGCGACCATCACGCATTTACGTCCCGTGACGTAAGGCGCATCAATGAGGCATTTTGTGGGCTCGAAGGCGACCGCATCATTGTGACCACCGAGAAGGATGCCGAGCGTTTGCGTGGGCTTGAGGGACTTGACAACAGTGTGAAAGAGAGTATTTACGCCCTGCCGGTGAAGATAGAGTTCATGCTTGGGCAAGGCGAAATGTTTAACGAAAACATAATAGGCTATGTACTCAAAAATTCAAGAAACAGCATCTTGGCTACGGCAAAGGATGACAACAAGTCCCAAAACGGCAATAATACTGGGGACAGGCCTCGGACAATTAGCTTCAGAAATCACTGACACCTACGAATTTCCGTATTCGGAAATCCCCAACTTCCCCGTTTCCACAGTAGAGGGCCACGCCGGCAAACTCATCTTCGGCAAGCTTGGCGGCAAGGACGTGATGGCTATGGAAGGCCGTTTCCACTACTACGAGGGATATAGCATGAAGGAAGTGACCTTTCCCATACGCATCATGTATGAGTTGGGCATCGACACCTTGTTTGTGAGCAACGCGTCTGGAGGCATGAACCCTGCCTTCAAGATTGGCGACCTTATGATTATCACCGACCACATCAACTTCTTTCCCGAGCATCCGTTGCGCGGAAAGAACTTCCCCACGGGTCCCCGTTTTCCCGATATGCACGAGCCTTACGACCGCAAGTTGATTGCTGAGGCCGACGAGATAGCCCGCGAAAAGGGTATCGCTGTGCAGCATGGAGTATATATAGGTGTGCAAGGCCCCACCTTTGAGACTCCTGCCGAATACAAGATGTACCATCGCTTGGGTGCCGATGCCGTTGGCATGAGCACCGTTCCCGAGGTTATCGTGGCGCGCCATTGCGGCATACGTGTGTTTGGCGTGAGCATCATCACCGACCTTGGTCTTGAGGACACTCCCGTGGAGGTGAGTCACGAGGAAGTACAGGTGGCAGCCAACAAGGCGCAGCCGCTGATGACAGAGATAATGCGCGAGATGATACGTCGCGCATGATTGTGTGCCAATCGGCAAAGTCCCAGTCCGGCATTGGACGCTTGAGGCTTTACCGGTTGGCACATTGTTTTTCCCAAGACAAAAGAGAAACATTTCAAGCCGACATAAAGCGTACTTCGCAATAGCATAAAGCGTACTTCGCAATAAAAGAAAGAATCTTTTGCGATAGCGTAACGCCAACTTCAAGACAACAGAAGAAACATTTCAAGATAACATAAACCATACTTATGACAGACATAGCAACGCTTGGTGAGTTTGGACTGATAAAACATCTCACCAAAGACATAAAGCCAAAGAACTCTTCCACACTGTATGGCGTGGGCGACGACTGCGCCGTGCTCCACTATCCCGACAAGGAGGTGCTCGTCACCACCGACATGCTGATGGAGGGCGTACACTTCGACCTTACCTATATCGACCTGCAGCACCTTGGCTACAAGGCGGCGATGGTAAACATCAGCGACATCTTCGCCATGAACGGCACGCCACGGCAGATGACCGTTAGCCTCGCCATCAGCAAGAGGTTTACCGTTGAGGACATGGAGCAGTTCTACAGTGGACTGCGCATGGCTTGCGACAAGTGGAG
Source organism: Prevotella sp. CAG:1031 (assembly GCA_963659575.1). GTDB lineage: Bacteria > Bacteroidota > Bacteroidia > Bacteroidales > Bacteroidaceae > Prevotella. Next base: position 6,283 of record CAVKVO010000060.1, on the reverse strand, counting down.
CGTGGATGTTGTCGGCGGCGACACCACGTCGTCTTTCACCGGTTTGGCCATAAGCATAACCTGCATAGGTGAGGCCGACAAGGCCGACATCGTTTACCGCAACGGAGCCAAGGACACCGACCTTGTGTGCGTGTCGGGCGATTTGGGCGCGGCGTATATGGGTTTGCAACTGTTGGAGCGCGAGAAGAGCGTGTACTATCAGCAGGTGGACGAGGCCAAGAAGCGCGGCGACAAGAAGGCACTGGCCGAGTTGTCCCACTTCCAGCCCGACTTCGCCGGCAAGGAGTATCTGCTCCAGCGCCAGTTGCAGGCAGAGGCGCGCGGCGATATCATAGAAAAGCTTCGCGCGGCAGGCGTGCGTCCCACGGCGATGATGGACATAAGCGACGGACTCAGCAGCGAACTGCAGCACATCTGTCGGCAGAGTCACGTCGGGTGCCGCATCTTTGAGAAGAATATCCCGATAGACTATCAGACCGCCGTTATGGCAGAGGAACTGAACATGAACGTCACCACCTGTGCGCTCAACGGCGGCGAAGACTACGAACTGCTGTTCACCGTTCCCATTGCCGACCTTGAGAAGGTGGAGCACATGGAGGGCGTTACGCTCATTGGCCATATCACCAAGGAACAGTTCGGCAGCGTACTCGTGAGTCGCGACGGCAACGAGTTTGAGCTGAAGGCACAGGGATGGAATCCGTTGAAACAGGCAGAGGAGGCATGAAAAGACTGATTACGCCGCAAGCCGGTTTGCTGCTCGTAGTGCTGGGCGTGCTGCTGCTCGCCGTGACTTTCGTCGCTCATATCGAATTTGTAAATACATTGCTACTAACGGCATTATTCCTTATAGTATGCGGAATAGTGGTGTATGTGGCGGCAATGAAGAGGGCAAGCAGGTATTGAGATAGCTAAGTTTGCCCATGAGCTAAGGGCAAAGCGAGGACGCTTCGCCTACTAAGTTTGCCCATAGCCAAGGGCGCAGCGAGGACGCAGCGCCTACTACGTGCTTCCTGTAATATATATAATGTAAGGCGGAGCCTGAATGGCTTCTGCCATGATAAAGATAAAACCGACTAAAACACAAAAGAAAGGAACAACAATGAAAGCATTATCAACACCAAATGCACCTGCGGCCATAGGTCCGTACAGCCAGGCGATAGAGGCCAACGGCTTTGTCTACGCTTCGGGCCAGTTGCCCATCGACCCCGCAACGGGAGCGTTTCCCGAAGGAGGGATTGCAGAACAGACACGCCAGTCGATACTCAACGCACAGGCGATACTGCGTTCGGCAGGTCTCGACCTCGACCGCGTGGTGAAGACAACCGTGCTCCTGGCCGACATTGCCGACTTCGGCGCAATGAACGAGGTGTATTCGCAGTTCTTCAGTGAGCCGTTTCCTGCCCGCAGCGCGTTTGCAGTAAAAGCTCTGCCCAAGGGCGCGCTCGTGGAAATAGAAATGATAGCTGCCGCAAAGTGATGAAGAAAGACTCTGCGATAATAGTCAGCGGGGGCATGGACAGCATCACTCTGCTCTACGAACAGCGTGAGCGCATTGCCCTCGGCATCAGTTTCGACTACGGCAGCAACCACAACGCACGCGAAATTCCCTTTGCCGAACTCCACTGCAAGCGGCTTGGCATAAAGCATATCACTGTCAAACTCGACTTCATGCACCAGTACTTTAAGAGTTCGCTGCTCGACGGTGCCGACGCGATACCCGAAGGCCACTATGCCGACGACAACATGAAGTCTACGGTGGTGCCGTTTCGCAATGGCATTATGCTGTCCATCGCTGCCGGAATAGCCGAGAGCCAGGGACTGAGCAATGTGTTCATGGCCAATCACGGCGGCGACCACACCATCTATCCCGACTGCCGTCCGGAGTTTGTATCCGCCATCAACGAGGCCACGCGCCTTGGCACTTACGCCAATGTCACGGTGTCTGCGCCTTACACCAACATCACCAAGGGCGACATTGCCCGTCGGGGTGCTGCTCTCGGCATAGACTATAGTGAAACGTGGTCGTGCTATAAGGGCGAAGACAAGCATTGCGGCAAGTGCGGCACGTGTGTTGAGCGGCGCGAAGCCCTCGCCGAAGCAGGTGTTGAGGATACGACTGAATACGAAGAATAACGAGTTTTGCGCTGCGGTTATTCAAGAGAATAGTTACCAAAAACGGCTTCCGAATATCGTTCGGAAGCCGTTTTTGGTAGGTATGTAGTAGGCGTTATGTTGTTGCTCTTTGTAGTAGGCGAAGCGTCCTCGCTTTGCCCTTAGCGAAGGGGTAGGAGGTACGGCGCCCTCGCCGTACCATTCGTGCTAAAAGGTTTTTTCTTTCGTTCTGACGAGCGATGATACGGCGAGGGCGCTTTTTTCTTTCGCTCTGATGAGCGATGATACGGCGAGGGCGCCGTACCTCCTAAGTCTTCCTATGAGCCAAGGGCAAAGCGCATCATATATATGCCTATGAGCCAAGGGCGCAGCGAGGACGCAGCGCCTACTACGTGCTTCCCTATGCGCT
>CAVKVO010000060.1:0-3124 GCA_963659575.1 Prevotella sp. CAG:1031 | reverse complement strand
GAACGAACCCCTCTATCATTTCGGGCAAAACGGTTATAATGTCTATTCTCATCGTCTATGGTTCTACGGTTATAGCGTACCCTTTGTGCTTGGCAATTCGAAGTGCTGTATGTCTCTCTTTACCGCCATGCGCAGGCTGCGGGCAAAGGCTTTGAAGATGCCCTCAATCTTGTGGTGCTCGTTGGTGCCCTCAGCCTTCACGTTGAGGTTCATCCGCGCACTGTCGCTCAAGCTCTTGAAGAAGTGGAGGAACATCTCCGTGGGCATATCGCCAATCTTTTCGCGCTTGAACTCAGCGTCCCACACCAGCCAGGGACGGCCGCCGAAGTCGAGAGCCACCGAACAGAGACAGTCGTCCATGGGCAGACAGTAGCCGTAGCGCTCTATGCCTCGCTTGTCGCCGAGAGCCTTCAGTATGCAGTCGCCCAAGACTATGGCCGTGTCCTCAATGGTGTGATGCTCGTCCACGTTGAGGTCGCCGTTGCATCTCACGGTGAGGTCCATCATGCCGTGCTTGCCTATCTGCTCCAACATGTGGTCGAAGAAACCGATGCCGGTGCTGATGTCACATTTGCCAGTGCCGTCGAGGTTGAGCTTCACGCAGATGTCAGTCTCCTTAGTGGTGCGCTTAGCCTCGGCGGTGCGCTCTCCGGCAAACAGCAGTTCGGCTATTTTGTCCCACGTCAGTCCGTCTTTGCCCAGTATGAGAGCCTTGCAGCCCATGTTTTCGGCAAACTGGCGGTCGGTGTCGCGGTCGCCAATGACGTAGCTGTTGGCCATGTCATATTCCGGGTCGTCCATATACTTGCGCACAAGTCCCGTGGCAGGTTTGCGCGTGTCGGAGTTGTCCTCCGGAAAGTGGCGGTCTATGAGAATGTCGTCGAAGGTGATGCCTTCGCTCTCCAGTGTTTGCAGAATGAAGTTGTGCACCGGCCAGAACGTGTCTTCTGGAAACGAGTCGGTGCCGAGGCCGTCCTGGTTGGACACCATCACAAACTTGAAGTCGGTCTTTGAGCGTATGAAACCAAGGTTTTTGAACACTCCCTTGGTGAACTTCAGTTTCTCAAACGCGTCAATCTGCTCGTCTGCGGGCTCCTCAATCAGGGTTCCGTCGCGGTCAATGAATAGTAAGCGGGTCATATTGTTGGTTTTCTATATCTATTTTATATTGCTTGCGCTCAGTTTCCTGCGTGTCTATCGATCCGTACATATAATATAGTGGAAACAGAGCCGACAGTCGGATGTATGCTTGGGCAAAACCGGAGATGAGGAACACCACGGCGGTGAGAGCGGTCATGTACGATGGCATTCCCGAAGGGTCGCCGTTGGCCACACCCGTGCTCGACTGGTAGTTGGCTTCGGTGAGTATCACTGCCGGCTGCTGCAACACGTAGGTGGCGATGAACACTATCGCCGCGCACGTGATGGCCACTGCGAGCACGAAACCCAGGTGGCGCATTGCGGGAACATAGCTGCGCTTGAGCAGCGGCCAGAACTTTTCCTCATCGTTGATCACGTATTTCATGCCCACAAAGAGGGTAGGGGTGAGAGCCAGTGCCATCACTACGGCCACAAGTACCGTAGGTATAATCCAAGCGTAGTGACTTCCGTCGGTGGCGAGCACTTGTCGAAGTTTGAAAGCATACCACACACTGAGCACAACCACGGGTATGGCGCAGAGGAGCAGCACGGAGAGCACCGCCTTCAGCGTGCGCCACGCCACTGCGCGGTCCACGTGCGGATGCCACTTGCTTAGTTTCATGCTCCCAGTGGCCTTGTGGTCGCGCAGAAGAGCCAGTCCGCACGAGTAGAACACCGTTTCCACGAGTCCGCCCACCACAGTTAGCACTCCCGCGGCTATCAGTAGTCCGAGATACTGCCTTGCCTGCGTCGGCACGAGCGTACCGTTTTGTGCGCTGGACACCACTATGGCGGGAATTTCGGTCACGGTGATCACTCCAATCGCCGCGAAACATACGGCGAAGAGCAGTGCCGGGAGCCAAGTGGCTCGGAAAGTGTTGCTGAAGTTCGACGTGTATAGGCCGTAGCCCAGTTTGATGCTGGCACCCACGCTGTTGCTTTTCATTACAGAGGCCTCTGCTTGTTTTTCCATGTTATGCCGTGTTGTTACTATATAATCGTGTTGTTAATATATAATAAGGTGTATATATATCACCCGAATGGAGCACAAAGTTAGCCTTAATTTTCGAGATAGGTAGCCTTGAGGGGCGAAAAACTGTGGCTTTTGGTTTCGTAGAGGTCGCACGTATCGTCATACTTAGCGCAGTGGGAAGCGCGTAGTAGGCGCTGCGTCCTCGCTGCGCCCTATCCAAAAAGGCACAAGGGGTAGGAGGTACGGCGCCCTCGCCGTACCATTCATGCTAAAAGTGTTTCTTTCGCTCTTCGAGCGATGAGTCGGCGAGGGCGCCGACCCTCCTAAGTTTGCCCATAGCCAAGGGCGCAGCGAGGACGCAGCGCCTACTACGCGCTTCCCTCTTCGCTACCCTCTGTGCCAATGCCGCCGTCGTAACGCTTCGCCTCCTGTTCCTACCGCTCCTTTCTGTTAAATCCTCTGAAACACTTTTACAAATATGTGCCCAAAACTCGCGCGAAATCCACCATGCGTGTCTTTTGTCTGCAAATACGCGAGTTTTGCGTGTGCAACTTTAACGAACTGTATATGTGCTTGTTGTGACGAAAACCACGCTATTGTGCAACGTAAACACCATGTTTTCGGGGAAGAAAAGACCTGTTTTTGGGTAGAAAAGCACACATTTTCGGGTCGTAAACGTGCCATTTGCGACTCGTAAATGGCCTAGTTACGAAAATAAGTGCCATAGTTACGATCGTAAAGTGCCGCTTTACGACTCGTAAACGCCATATCTACGCTCGTAAAGTGGCCTCACAGTTCTAAAAGAGCGATAGATAAAGTGTTAAATATCGGCCAAAGATTATTACAAGGGCTTTGCGCCTACCTTGTAGTAGGCGCTGCGTCCTCTGGGCCCCAGCTAAAAAGACACAAGGCATAGGAGGTACGGCGCCCTCGCCGTATCATTCGTGCTCAAATGTTACTCTTTCGCTCTTACGAGCGATGGGATCGCCGAGGGCGGCGACCCTCCTAAGT
>CAVKVO010000059.1:0-11432 GCA_963659575.1 Prevotella sp. CAG:1031 | reverse complement strand
TCGAATACGAAGCAATGCCTTGGCTAACAGCCGTCAAGGCGCAAAAAACACATACAGGGCAAAAGGTATCTGAAAAAAAATGATTAATTTTGCAAACGTGAAACACATAGCAGACAAAGTCAGGAAATTGCTGCTTGCCACCGCCATGCTCATGGTGGCGGCTTTTGCTGTTGTACCAGCTCAAGCACAGACTAAGACCGATTCAATAGAACTGAGTCTGCTCACGTGTACGCCAAACCAGAGGATTTACGGCCTCTACGGCCACACCGCACTGCGGTTGCACGACCTCAAGACGGGTGAGGACTGGGCTTTCAACTATGGCGTGTTCAACTTCAACACTTCCTTTTTCGTGCTCCGTTTCATCTTCGGACTGACCGATTATGAACTGGCTCCGATGCCCATGAAATACTTCCGTGAGGAGTATGTGCGCATGAAGTGTCGCGTGACCGAACAGGTGCTCAACCTTACTGCGGAGGAAAAGCAGCGCATGATTGCCGCTCTGAATGACAATTATCTGCCGCAGAACCGCGTTTACCGCTACAACTACTTCTACGACAACTGCACCACGAGGGCGCGCGACATGATTGAGCGCAACGTGAACGGCAGTGTTGACTATGGCAAGGGCGACGGCGAGGACGGCAATGGTCCGTCATACCGCGAGATGGTGCACCACTACACTGCACAGCATCCTTGGGCAGCGTTGGGCAACGACCTCTGTCTCGGATTCAAAGCGGACAGACCGACATCGTGGCGCAAGCAGCAGTTTCTGCCGGAAAGGCTGATGGAGGACTTTAGCAAGGCCAAGTTCGTGTCGCCAGACGGCAAGGTGCGCCCGGCAGTGGCAGCAACACGCATAGTGACCATGGGCGGACAGCAAACGGTGGAAGAGGAGTTTCCCCTGTCGCCTACCGCATGCGCCTTCATTCTCTTTGGTCTTACATTGTTTATATGCGCAATAGAACTGAAGAAACGCAAGATTATCCGCGCCTATGACGCACTGCTGATGGTGGTGCAAGGCGTTTCGGGAATAATAATCACCGCGTTGTTGTTCTCCGAACATCCCACTACAAGCACAAATCTGCAAATACTTTTGCTCAATCCCCTACCCCTTGTATTTCTCTACAAAGCTCTGAAAGGCAAGGCTTTGATATGGTGGCGCATCGAAACGGTGCTCGTCATTTTGTTCTTCGCAGGTGCTTTTGTGCAGGATTATGCCGAGGGAATGGCAATTGTGGCACTGTGTTTGCTGTGTAGATGCGCGGTGCACTTGTGCGCAAACCGTACTTCAAAAATAAAAGAATAACCGCAGAGAGGTCTAAAAAGAATCAGTCAATGAAGCACAGACACATACCTTTGGCACTGCTTTCAGCACTGACGGTGACGACAACCGCCGGGGCGCAAGCCATCAAATCGGCTCCGCGTCTCGTGGTGAGCATCACCATCGACCAGCTGCGCACTGACTATCTTGAGGCTTTCGCTCCGCTATACACCGACAACGGCTTTAAGCGGTTGCTGAGCCAGGGACTCGTGTACACGAATGTGTCCTATCCGTTCTCACCGATAGACAGGGCGTCGGCCGTAGCTGCGGTTGTCACAGGTACAACTCCTTATTATAACACCATCGCCGGTGCACAATGGCTGGACAAGGAGACTCTTCGTCCTGTCTACTGCATTGACGACAAGAAATATCCGGGGCTTCAGACCAACGAGACTTCATCGCCTCGCAACCTGAGCACATCGTCTGTAGGCGACGAACTGAAGGCTACCACCAACGGCAAGGCCATTGTCTACGCCATAGCGCCGTTTCGCGATGCAGCAGTGCTGTCGGGAGGTCACGCAGCCGACGGTGCGCTGTGGATAGACGACAACAACGGCAACTGGTGCTCGTCGCAATACTACTTCAAGGCTCTGCCCACATGGCTGTCAGCCTACAACGGAATAAACTCGACTGCCAAGAAGATTGAGGACAAGGTGTGGACTCCTGCCTCGGAACTGTCGGGCAACTTCAGCTATTTCATGAACGGCGGCATGCAAAAGCCGTTCTCCCACAAGTTCAGCGGGGCAAGGCGTTTCCGCCAATACAAGGCAAGCGCACTCGTAAACGCCGACGTGACCGACATGGCTGTGCAGTGTGTGAACAACTGCGGCATGGGTCTTGATGGCACAACCGACCTGTTGAACCTCACATACTACGCCGGAAACTTCGACCATCAGACTGTAAGCGAGTGTCAGATGGAGCTGCAGGACACTTATGTCAGGCTCGACGGCGAGATGGAACGCCTCATCAGCACTCTGGAAAAGAAGCTCGGCGGCGACAACGTGCTGTTTGTCATAACGGGAACGGGCTACAGCGACGAGGAAAACACCGACTACGCTAAGTACCGTATACCCACCGGAACGTTCTATATCAACCGCATAGCCAATCTGCTCAACATGTATATGGGCGGACTATGGGGTCAAGGCAGATATGTGGAGACGTGCTTCGGCGCGCAAATATACCTTAACCACAAGATATTCGAAGAGAAAAAGGTGAGCTTCGCGGAGGCTTGCGAACGTGCACAGGAGTTTCTGTCACTCATTTCCGGGGTCAGAAACGTGTATACTTCGCTGCAACTGCTGTCAAGTACACCGCCCGAAACAAGGAAGATACGCAACGGATTCAATCTGGAACGCAACGGGGACATACTCATAGAGGTGGCTCCGGGATGGCGTCTGATTAACGAAGACAATCTGGACAACCAACTTGTTAGGGCTTCATTCATACAATTTCCAATCATTATATACGGTTCGGGCACAAAAGCTGAACGCATAGTCGAACCTGTAACGACCGACCGCATTGCCCCGACTATAGCCAAGGCTATAAGGATAAGGGCTCCCAATGCCTGTTCGGCAGAACCTTTGTTCTGACAAACGGGGCGTTTTGTGGCAATCACGCCTCGCCTTATGATATATAAGGTACGCACGTACATTTATTATTAGTCCATCCCGACAGGCCACAACATAGGGATGCGGCACAAAAACAAGCAAGAAAAAAAACACAGATATGGATTTCAACAAGATTCTAAAGTCACTGTTCGGTGACAAATCTTCACGAGACATGAAGCTCATACAGCCTCTCGTGGAGAAGGTAAAGGCTGTCTATCCGGAGATAGAGAAGCTGGACAATGACGCACTCCGTGCGCGTTCGACCGCAATAAGGCAAGACATACAGGCTGCTGCGCCGGAGCAGAAAGAGCAGATAGCCAAGCTCAAGGCTACCATCGAGGACACTCCCATCGACGAGCGCGCCGACATCTTCGCCAAGATAGACAAACTGGAGAAGGAGATACTCGACGAATACGAGAACAAACTCAACGAGTATATGCCCGAAGTGTTCGCCATCGTGAAGGAAACTGCCAAACGCTTTGCCTCAAACGAGGACACTGTGGTCACGGCAACAGACTTCGACCGCGAACTGGCAGCCGACCCGCGCAAGGACTTCGTTACCATTGACGGTGACAAGGCATACTACCACAACCACTGGACTGCAGGCGGCAACGACCTGAAGTGGGAAATGGTGCACTATGACGTACAGCTTTTCGGTGGCGTTGTACTCCATCAGGGTAAGATAGCCGAGATGGCTACTGGTGAAGGAAAGACTCTTGTCGCCACGCTTCCGGTGTTCCTGAACGCCTTGACGGGTAATGGTGTACACGTGGTGACCGTGAACGACTACCTCGCAAAGCGTGACTCTGAGTGGATGGGACCGCTCTATGAGTTCCACGGACTGTCGGTTGACTGCATTGACAAGCACCAACCCAACTCTCCGGAGCGTCGCAAGGCTTATCAGGCCGACATCACTTTCGGTACAAACAACGAGTTCGGTTTCGACTACCTGCGCGACAACATGGCCATATCGCCTGCTGACCTCGTGCAGCGTGCCCACAACTATGCCATAGTCGATGAGGTTGACTCCGTACTTATTGACGATGCACGTACGCCGCTTATCATCTCAGGTCCTATCCCCAAGGGTGACGACCAGATGTTTGAGGAGTATCAGCCGCTCGTGGAGCGTTTGGTGGATGTGCAGCGCAAACTTGCCACTCAATACTTGGCTGATGCCAAGCAGAAGATTGCCGAGGGCAAGCAGAAGAACGACCAGAAGCTGACCGACGAAGGCTTCCTTTCGCTCTACCGTTCGCACAAGGCGCTGCCTAAGAATAAGCCGCTCATCAAGTTCCTCTCGGAAGAAGGCATCAAGGCAGGCATGCTCAAGACCGAAGAGATATACATGGAGAACAACAACAGGCGTATGCCCGAAGCTATTGAACCGTTGTATTTCGTGGTTGACGAGAAGCTCAATTCATGTGACCTCACGGACAAAGGTACAGAATGGCTGGCAGGACAGGTCAACGACAAAGCACTGTTCGTGCTGCCCGACATAGCATCACAGCTCTCTGAACTGGAAACAGAAACAAACCTGTCTGACCAGGAACGCCTCGACAAGAAGGATGAACTACTCAACCACTACGCCGTACAGAGCGAGCGTGTGCACACTCTGCAGCAGTTGCTCAAGGCATACACCATGTTCAACAAGGACGACGAGTATGTGGTGATCGACGGTGAAGTGAAGATAGTTGACGAGCAGACGGGACGTATCATGGAAGGTCGCCGCTGGAGCGACGGTCTCCACCAGGCTGTGGAGGCCAAGGAGCACGTGAAAGTGGAGGCTGCCACACAGACATTCGCCACGATTACGCTGCAAAACTACTTCCGTATGTACCACAAGTTGTCCGGTATGACCGGTACGGCATCCACTGAGTCGGGTGAGTTCTGGGACATATACAAGCTCGACGTGGTGGAAATACCTACCAACCGCCCTGTTATCCGTAAGGATATGGACGACCGCGTGTACAAAACAGCTCGCGAGAAGTACAACGCCGTGATAGACGAAATAGTAAACATGCGCAATAGCGGTCGCCCAGTGCTCGTCGGAACAACGTCAGTGGAGATTTCGGAACTTCTTTCCAAGATGCTTAATATGCGCCACATACCACACCAGGTGCTTAACGCTAAGCTCCACCAGAAGGAAGCAGACATCGTGGCAGAAGCAGGACGCAGCACTATGGGTACCATCGAGGTTACTGACGAGAACGGCGAGAAGCATAAGGAAGAGCGGATGCTCGGTGCAGTGACCATAGCCACCAACATGGCAGGACGTGGTACCGACATCAAACTGACCAAGGAGGTTAAGGATGCCGGCGGTTTGGCCATCATTGGTACCGAACGCCACGAGAGCCGTCGTGTAGACCGCCAGTTGCGCGGACGTGCAGGCCGTCAGGGCGACCCCGGATCGTCTGTTTTCTATGTGTCACTCGAAGACAAGCTCATGCGTCTGTTCGCTTCCGAGCGCATAGCACGTGTGATGGACCGCCTCGGATTCAAGGAAGGCGACCTCATCGAGTCGCCTATGATCTCGAAGAGCATCGAGCGCGCACAGAAGAAGGTGGAGGAAAACAACTTCGGTATACGAAAGAGACTGCTCGAATACGATGATGTGATGAACAAGCAGCGCACCGTTGTCTACGAGAAGCGTCGCCACGCACTCATGGGAGAGCGCATCGGCATGGACATCTCCAACACCATTTGGGACCGTGTGGCCAACATCGTTGAGTCTAACGACTACGAAGGCTGCAAGGAAGAGTTCCTCCACGTGTTCGCAATGGAGGTGCCTTTCACCGAAGAGCAGTTGATCAACATGAAGCGCGACGACGTGGCAGAGCTTGCTTTCCAGGAAGCTATGGCTACATTCAAGCGCAAGACCGAGAGAATACAGGCTGTGGCTTGGCCGATAATCAAGCAGGTTTACGAGAACCAAGGCTCTATCTACGAGCGCATCATGGTGCCCCTCACCGACGGACGCCGCTTCTACAACGTGCCGTGCAACCTGAAGGAAGCCTATGAGACCGAGTGCAAGAGCGTGGTCAAGCAGTTTGAGAAGGTTATCTTGCTGCACATCATCGACGACTGCTGGAAGGAGAACCTCAGGGAACTTGACGAACTGAAGCACAGTGTGCAGAATGCATCCTACGAACAGAAAGACCCGCTGCTTATCTTCAAGCTTGAGAGTGTCAAACTGTTCGACAGCATGGTCAACTCCATGAACAACCGCATCGTGGGCATACTCATGCGTGCGGCAATACCCGAGATGCAGCAGGAAGAGGTGCATGAGGCCGCTCCGGAAGTGCCGGCAAGCCAGAGCCAATACGTCGAAACCAAGCAGGATCTCGATGAGGAGCAGTTGCAAGACCCCGACCAGGCGGCTGCAGCGGCACAGGACACGCGCGAACAGCAGCACACTCCGATTGTAAAGGACAAGATGCCAAGGCGCAACGACCCATGCCCATGCGGTAGCGGCAAGAAATTCAAGGACTGCCACGGCAAAGGACTTGCATAATTTTTAGACAAAACACACATGGGGCGTTAGGGTTGCTCACTGCGAGGGCATAACCCTAACGCCCTTTTTCGTTTCTGCACCGCAAGAAATCATCAGTCGGCGCGACAAGATGGCAACGCCATGAAGGAAAAGGGCAACGCCATAAGATAAAGAGGACAACCCAATGAAGATAAATATCTGCAATCTAAAGAAGACATTCGGCGACACTGTGGCCTGCGATATACCCGATTTTGAAGTGAAAGAGGGTGATATTGTAGGACTCGTGGGCAACAACGGTGCGGGTAAGACCACGCTCTTCCGACTGATGCTCGACCTGCAAAAGGCCGACAACGGTAGCGTCACGTTCACCACTACGGGCGGCAGCGTCATCGATGTGGCCAAGAGCGAGGAGTGGAAGGAGCACACCGGGGCTTATATCGACGAGGGTTTCTTGATAGACTTCCTCACTCCCGAAGAATATTTCACCTTTATAGCCAAGACAACCGGTCTGTCCAGCAGTAAAACGGCAAGCCGGTTGGAAACCTTTTCGGCGTTTGCTGACGGCGAAGTGCTCGGCAGAAACGTTCTGATACGCAATCTTTCGGCGGGTAACAAGCAAAAGGTGGGCATCATTGCTGCTTTCTTTCGTCATCCGGAGCTGGTGATACTCGACGAACCGTTCAACTATCTTGACCCCACAAGCCAGAACATTCTCAAGAAAACCATCACCGACTACTGCCAAAGTAGCGGTGCCACAGTCATTGTCAGCAGCCACAACCTCACCCACACGGTTGACATCAGCACCCGGATTGTGCTTCTGGAGCACGGAAAGCTGCTGCGCGACATTCCCAACCGTGGCGGAGACGACACGATAGCGGAACTGAACGATTACTTCAAGGCGTAAGCTTTGGTTCTAAAAACGCGACCATAACAACAAGCAGGAACATTATGGGTTGCGAAACGACAAAGGTTCCTTATAAAAACCATCACGCATCACCATAAATAAGTATTTTTATGCAAATCGGAAATCAGCTATTACTCATTATGCCACCGATTTGTTATTTTTGCAGAAAAGCAAACAAACACGATGAAACTATCTGAGTTAAAGACTGGCGAGCGCGGCGTTATCGTCAAAGTGCTGGGTCACGGCGGCTTCCGCAAGCGCATTGTCGAAATGGGATTCATAAAGGGGAAAACCGTGGAGGTGCTTCTCAACGCCCCACTGCAAGACCCCGTCAAATATAAGGTGATGGGCTATGAGGTGTCCCTGCGCCACAACGAGGCCGCCATGATTGAGATTATATCCGAAGAGGAGGCCAGACACACGCAAATAAACACCGAGCGCGACTTGCTAAAGCCGGAGATGGTGGACAGCAGCGACACCGACGAGCGCGCCCTCACCGACAAACAGTTGCGCGAAGTGGCTATGAAACGGCGCCGCACCATCAATGTTGCTCTCGTGGGTAACCCTAATTGTGGCAAGACTTCGCTGTTTAACGTGGCTTCGGGGGCGCACGAACGGGTGGGCAACTACTCTGGCGTGACCGTGGATGCCAAGGAGGGGCACGCCAAGTTTGAGGGCTACGAGTTCAATATCGTTGACCTGCCGGGCACATATTCCCTTTCGGCCTACAGTCCCGAGGAACTTTATGTGCGCAAACAGATTATAGAAAAAACTCCCGACGTGGTGATAAACGTGGTGGACGCAAGCAACATCGAGCGCAACCTCTACCTTACAACCCAACTTGTGGATATGCACCTGCGCATGGTTTGCGCACTCAACATGTTCGACGAGTTTGAAGAGCGTGGCGATAAGCTCGACTACGGCAAACTCGGTCAACTCTTCGGTGTGCCAATGGTGCCTACTGTGTTCCGCACAGGCAAGGGTGTTGACCTGCTTTTCCACATCATCATTAATATGTATGAGGGTGTTGACTATCTTGACAAGGACGGTAACATCAATCCGGAGGTGGCCGAAGACCTGCAAAACTGGCACAAGGACTACGCCAACGACATGACCCCCGAGCACGAGGAGGACTTTGCCCAAGGACCGAAACCCAAGAACAGTGTGTACAGACACATACACGTCAACCACGGTCAAACTCTTGAGCAGAGCATCGAGGCAATAAAGGCGGAGATACAGAAGGACGAACAGATAAGATACAAGTATTCCACGCGTTATCTCGCCATCAAACTCCTAGAGAAAGACAGCGAGACGGAGGCGATGATAAGCCAGTTGCCCAACGCCAAGGAGATAATCGACACTCGCGATGTCGAAGCGAAACGCATAAAAGACGACACCCAGGAAGACTCCGAAACAGCTATCATGGATGCAAAATACGGTTTCATCCACGGTGCATTGCAAGAGGCGGGATATGCCGAGGGCAACAAGACCGATACCTATCAGGCCACACACCTCATTGACAGCGTCATCACCAACAAGTACGCTGGCTTCCCCATCTTCTTCATCCTGCTCTACGTGATGTTCCAAGTCACGTTTTCCGTAGGCCAATACCCTATGGACTGGATTGATGCCGGTGTGTCGGCATTGTCCGAATGGCTGAGTTCCACCATGCCCGTAGGTCCCTTGAAAGACCTTTTGGTCGACGGTGTCATCGGCGGTGTGGGTGCAGTGATAGTCTTTCTGCCGCAGATACTCATTCTCTATGCCTTCATTTCCTTTATGGAAGACACGGGTTATATGGCTCGTGCGGCCTTCATCATGGACAAACTTATGCACAAAATGGGACTTCACGGCAAGTCTTTCATTCCCCTCATAATGGGTTTCGGGTGCAATGTGCCAGCCATCATGGCCACGCGCACCATTGAGAGCCGCCGTTCACGCCTCATCACCATGCTCGTGCTGCCGCTAATGAGTTGCTCAGCGCGCCTCCCTATATACATAATGATAACGGGCACGTTCTTCGCCGTGCGCTATCAGAGTCTCATAATGATTTCTCTCTACGCCCTTGGCATCGTCATGGCGGTGATTGTGAGCCGTGTGTTCAGCCGTTGGATAGTGCCTGGCGACGACACTCCGTTTGTCATGGAACTGCCTCCCTACCGTTTCCCCACCACCAAGGCCATCGTTCGCCACACATGGGAGAAGGGAAAACAGTACCTGAAGAAGATGGGTGGCATCATCCTCGTGGCAAGTATCATCGTGTGGGCGTTGGGCTATTTCCCCCACAACGACAAGTTGATGCAGCAAGAGCAACAGGAACAGAGTTTTATAGGCATGATTGGCAAAACGGTTGAGCCGGTATTCCGTCCGCAGGGCTTCGACTGGAAACTCGACGTTGGGCTCATTGCCGGTGTGGGAGCAAAGGAAATCGTGGCCTCAACCATGGGTGTGCTCTACAGCGGCGACGATTCCGTGGCAGACGACAGCGCTGACGACAACACCGCAAAGTACGCCCGACTGTACAACAAGATGGCCGCCGACGGCATCACACCGCTCGTTGCCCTTAGCTACCTCGTGTTCGTCTTACTCTACTTCCCCTGCATAGCCACCATAGCCGCCATAAAGAACGAGAGCGGTTCGTGGCGTTGGGCACTGTTCGCCGCCGGCTACACCACCCTATTGGCGTGGATAGTGTCGGCAGTGGTCTATCAAGTGGGACGGTTGTTCGGCTTTTGAAAAAGTGAAGAGTGAAGAATGAAGAGTGAAGAATTCAATACACATAGAGCATCACCCATATGGTATTTGATTCTTCACTCTTCATTCTTCACTCTTCACTCATTTCTGGTATTGAATTCTTCACTCTTCGTTCTTCATTCTTCACTCCTCATAGCGTCATTTCAGCCGTAAACATCTCGCTGAAATGTCTATTTAGTCCAACCTCATTGCGGAACAGACCGAACACACTGCTGCCACTACCGCTCATGGCAGCATAAACCGCACCGAGGGAATACAACTTGTCCTTTATCGCGCCAATCTCCGGATGAGCGGCAAACACACTCTTCTCAAAGTCGTTCACCAGTTCCTCGCGCCACGTCTCCACCGGTTGCATCACTATTTCGCGGCATTTTTTCACCGTGGGCATAGGCGTTATCCGTGCGTAAGCCTCCTTTGTCGGCACAGGAATGTCGGGGCGCACCACACCCAAATGCCATCCCTTTAGTTGCAGCTCTATCGGGTGCAGCCTCTCCCCTATCCCTTCGGCATAAGCCGGACGACTGGTTATGAAAAACGGACAGTCGGCACCGAGCCTCACCGCATAGCTTTCCATCTCTTCAACGCTCAGTCCGAGACCGAAACTCTCGTTTATCAGCCGTATCATTGCCGCGCAATCACTCGATCCGCCGCCCATACCTGCCTGTGTGGGTATGCCCTTGTGCAGATGCACGTGAACCCTTGGCAACTTAAAGTCTGCGGCAAGCAGCTTGTATGCCTTCACCACAAGGTTGTCCTGTTCGTTGCCGGCAATGTCCATGTTGGTCACTTTCAGGTCGCAGTCCACCTCCGACGGAAATCCGTCGTCCATCGGGTGCATCTCCAGCGCATCTGTCAGCGGCACCGGAAAGAACACTGTTTCCAAATTGTGGTAGCCGTCCGGTCTGCGCTCCACCACATTCAGTCCAAGATTTATCTTCGCTTTCGGGAATGTTATCATGCGTATATAATATATGTGTCAGGTTTCCATTAGGGTGAGATTTTTTAGAACTCACCTTATTTTACTATGGATGCAAAATTAAGCATAAACATTGAGGAAATCTCCCAACGCCGCCACTATTCTGCCCCACTCTCCCCCTTTTTAAGTAATGTTCAAAAAATCTGTAGTACACAGTGACGCAACCGACAAACGCTAAGTTGCTGATACGGCAAGAAAATCAAGGAAGTGGGGTCAAAGTTGGACTAAAATTCTAAAACGCCATGACAAGCCCGTTTTCATGGCATATTTTGACGAAAATCACTTGCTTCTCAGCTGCCAAAAGGCCACGGCTGAGGCCGCTGCCACGTTGAGCGAATCCACTCCGTGGGCCATCGGTATGCGCACCACATAGTCTGATTTTT
>CAVKVO010000058.1:0-11478 GCA_963659575.1 Prevotella sp. CAG:1031 | reverse complement strand
CTATGCTCCTTCAAAGAAGTCAGCAAAACCGCCTAAAAATACAGGGCAAACTTGCGCAACTTATTCTTTTCACATTACTAATTCGAGCCTTTCGTTCTCCAAAAGTCCTTCATGCGGATGTCAAACACCAAGGTGCTGTATGCCGGGATGCTGCTCTTTTCGGTAGTGCCGTAGCCCAACTGATAGGGAATGTACACAATCCAGTGGTCGCCGCGGTGCATGTGCTGCAGAGCGGTGGCAAATCCCTCGACGGTTGCGCTCACAAGCAGTGTGCTGGCCACGCTGATTGACTCGTCAAACGGTTCGTTGTATGACGCGTCGAAGCGCAGTCCCTGCTTGTAGCTGGTTGACGGCAGAAGGTGTCCGGTGTAGTGTATGGCCACGGAGTCGGTGTATCTTGGCGTTGTGCTGTCGGTAGCCTGTCCCTCGCTCACCACTTTCACTATCACATAGTCGGCGTTTGTGCCCTCGTATCCGGGCGCTTTGGTCCAGCTCTTCAGCCGTTTCCAGTCGGTACGTGTCGTGTCGGCTTCCAACAGAGCCTTGACCGAGTCGCTCAGGTGGTTGAAGAACGTCACGTTCTTCGACTGCCAGTTGGGGTATTCCTGCACTGTGCCGTCGTCTTCGCTGCACGAAAACATGCACAGCACGGCGGTCATCGCGATTGCGGCCAACAGTATTTTTTGCTTCATCTTGCGTTTGGCTATGTTTTTATGCCACACCTATTATATATATAGGGCATACATATTATGTATAATAAGGTACGCTATACTATATATAATTAAGGTGTGCTCACCTGTATAGATGCGTCTGCCAAGGCTTGCGGAACGGTGTCCACAGCCTTGGCAGACGTATTGGTTTTTATTGCAGTTTCTTCAGCAGAGAGGCAATGCTCACCTTGTCTTCGATGATGCTGCCGAGCTGATCTATGCTCACACGCTCCTGCTCCATGGTGTCGCGGAAGCGCAGTGTGACGGTGTTGTCCTTGAGAGAGTCGTAGTCGACGGTCACGCAGTAGGGCGTACCGATGGCGTCCTGACGGCGATAGCGCTTGCCGATGGTGTCCTTCTCGTCGTACTGGCAGTTGAAGTGGAACTTCAGACTGTCGATAATCTCGCGAGCCTTCTCGGGCAGTCCATCTTTCTTCACCAGAGGCATCACAGCCAGCTTCACCGGAGCGAGTGCTGCGGGCAGTTTGAGCACCACGCGCGTCTCGCCGTTGGCCAATTGCTCCTCCTCGTAGGAGTGGCACATGATGGAAAGGAACATTCTGTCCACACCGATACTCGTCTCGATGTCATACGGAGTGTAGCTCTCGTTGGTCTGCGGGTCAAAGTACTTGATGGAACGTCCAGAGAACTTCTCGTGCTGGCTCAAGTCGAAGTCGGTGCGGCTGTGTATACCTTCCACTTCCTTGAATCCGAACGGCATCTTAAACTCGATGTCGGTGGCTGCGTTGGCATAGTGAGCCAGCTTTTCGTGGTCGTGGAAACGGTAGTTTTCAGCTCCGAAGCCCAGTGCCTGGTGCCACTTCATGCGCAGTTCCTTCCACTTGGCAAACCATTCCATCTCGGTGCCGGGCTTAACGAAGAACTGCATCTCCATCTGCTCAAACTCGCGCATACGGAAGATGAACTGACGAGCCACAATCTCGTTGCGGAAAGCCTTACCAATCTGTGCTATTCCGAACGGAATCTTCATGCGTCCGGTCTTCTGCACGTTCAGATAGTTCACGAAGATGCCCTGTGCTGTCTCCGGGCGCAGATATATCTTGCTTGCAGCCTCGGCAGATGCACCCATCTCGGTGGAGAACATGAGGTTGAACTGGCGCACGTCGGTCCAGTTCTTAGTTCCGCTGATGGGGTCAACTATGCCCTCGTCGAGTATTATCTGCTTCAGTTCAGCCAAGTCGGGACCCTGCATAGCCGTGGCGTAGCGCTCGTGCAGAGCGTCGCGCTTCTGGAGGTTCTCCTGAACCCTCGGGTTGGTCTCGCGGAACTTGGCCTCGTCGAAACTCTCGCCGAAGCGTTTGCGAGCCTTGGCCACCTCTTTCTCTATCTTCTCGTCATACTTGGCGATGTGGTCTTCAATGAGGTTGTCGGCGCGGTAGCGTTTCTTTGAGTCGCGGTTGTCAATCAACGGGTCGTTGAAAGCGTCCACGTGGCCGCTGGCCTTCCATATTGTCGGGTGCATGAATATGGCGGAGTCGATGCCCACGATGTTCTCGTGGAGCAACACCATGCTCTTCCACCAGTATTCCTTGATATTGTTTTTCAGTTCAACACCGTTCTGTCCGTAGTCATATACGGCAGCCAAGCCGTCATAGATGTCGCTGCTGGGGAACACGAAGCCGTACTCCTTGCAGTGTGACACTATTTTCTTGAAAACATCTTCCTGTGCCATGTCTCTTTTATGTATTTCTGTTTTTGTTTAAGTTTCTCGATGTGTCTTGCAAAGTTACGCTTTTCTGAACTAAAAAAGGACATTTGTCTTGTTAAATGTTATGGATGGTTTCAGAAATCATCTTCGCGAAGTAATTTAGCGTTGAACTGACTTTCCCGTTCATAACTCAGTCACTTCTGCATCATAAGTGGCCCACTTTTGCATCGTAACTAGGCCATTTACGACCCGTAAGTGGCCCACTTTTGAGGCGTAAATGGGCCACTTTTGCAACGTATTGGCATTCAACGCGTTGCAAAAGGGTATAAATTGGGCTTGAAAGCAAGGTGATTTTGCGTAAAAAAAGATAGTGCTTATCGTGTAAGAGAGAACTTGAGACTAACTCCGAAGTCCTGCGTCGTGGTGGGATAGCTGCTGCTTGCGAGCAGAGGCGTGTTGGTCTGACGGTCGTAGTAGGCGCTCAGGGTGAGCAGACGCGACAGGGTATAGTCGGCCATGAACGACATTTTGAATGCCGTGTTGCCGCTGCTGGCGTTGCTCGTTGCCGTGGCTATGTCGCGGGTGATGGACGCCTGGTTGCGCAAAGACAGGTCGAGACGCAGGTTGAGGTCGTGGTTCACACCCGAACGTCCCTTGGTGTTGGTGGCCGTCTGCTGCTGTTGCTTGTTGTCCGACTTGCCCTTCTTGCCGCTCTGCGCCTTACGTATCTTGCGCGAAGCACCGCTACCAAACAGGTTGAAGTTGCTTATCTTGTAGCCCATGCCCACAACGAAGTCCTTGCTGAGCGACTCGTTGATCTGCACACTCGTCATGCTGAGGCTCAGCACTCGCGTGGTGCGGTACTCAACCTTGACCGACAGGTTGTTTTCCATCGTGACATCCACACCGATAAGCGGCGCGAACGACTCGTTGATGCTCACCGTGCTCACGTTGTACATACTGTTAGGTATGGGATTGCCTGTGGTTGCGTCGGTGATGAAGCCCAGTCCGTCCATGTATTCGCGCCAGGTGCTGTATGAAGCATAGCTACCTACGGCAAAGACGCTCTTGTATGAGTGGTTCAGATTGATGCTCTTGAAGTGGTCGCGCAGCCACGGCAGTTTGACAAGTCCGGAGTAGCGCACAGTCCAGTTGGGCAGCATGCGCTTCAATGACGGGAAGATGTCGAGCGAAGAGCCGCTGGCGGTGTAGGCGGAGAGGAAGGCCGGGATGAGCACATCGGCACTATACTGGTTGACGGTGCCCAGTTCGGAGTTGTACGCAGTACCTCCGAGACTCACTCCGTTGGCGTCGCTGGTGCCTGCGGGATAGATGGCGTTGGCGTAGCGAGCCTGAACCCGTTGGCGGAAGCCCTCTATGGAGTTGCAGAACTTGGCGAACGACTTTGAGAAGTAGCCGTTGTTGGCGTCGCCCATGCCCTCAAGCGCACTCTTTAGGCTTATGGTGGTCATGCTGAACGAACCGCTCTGCGTAGTCGGCATGTTGGCATACATATACTGTATGCTCTTGGCCTTGCTCACGGTGCGGCTCGCGTTGAGGTCAATTTTCAGGTCGCGTATGGGTTCAAGCGTCATTCTGACCTGCAAATCCTCGCTCGCGTTGGTCGTGGCAGGTGTGGCCACGCTGTCGTTGGCAAGCAGCCAGCCGTTGTCGTAGCTCTTGTTGATATAGCTGTCGCCCGTGAGTCCGAAGGCGAAGTCGAGTCCCGGCGACAGTACACTGCCGGTGCGCTGTCCGAAAGCGTCGCCGATATTGGGCAGGAAGCCTGGCAACGTCATGGAGTACTGGTTGCGGTAGGACACACTGATGTTGCGCACCATCATCATGAAGCGCGCCAGGCGCAGCGACGGTTTGTACCACCACTGCTTGTCGAGCGGCTCTTTGGGAGTGACGCTCAGCTTTATCTGCACCGTGTCGAGGTTCTTTATGAGAATCTTGTTGTCGTCCAAAACCTTGAACTTTACCTTATATGCCTTGCCGTCCTTGGTCTTGGCCGTCACGATGAGCCGTTTGCTCTTCTTGTTGTGGGTCACGGTGACGGTGGTGTCGGCCTTCAGAGTGATTTCTCTCTGATAGCTGTTCTTGTTTTTGGGCAGCTCCTTCTTCTGCTTCAGGTCTTCCTTGGAGTCCTTTGCGTCCTTGTTGTTGGCATTGCGCTCCTTGTCCAGCAGCGACTTCTTGCCGTTTTTGCCGCCCAAGTTGGGCTGTCTGCCCTTGCCTACATTCTTGTTCATGCCCGACATCTGCCGCTTGCTGAACTCATCGTTGGCCTTTTTCAGGAACGGAATGTGGTTGTAGAGCGTCTCCATGTTCCAAGTGGAGTTGATGTTCAGGTTGCGGTTGTTCGAAATAGTGTTGCCCAGGGATGTGCCGTCGTCCATCTCCGTACCGCGAACCCACGAGTAGGTGGCGGTGTAAGAGGCATCGGCGTTGAGCCAATCAAACACCGGGAGCTTGTTGAGTGGCAACTGGTAGGAGCCGGTGAACGACTGCTGATAGTCGAGCGGCGTTCCGAGGTGCTTCAGGCTGCGCCATACGGAGTCTTTCCACACTTCGTACTGCTCCGGATAGAGGTCTTTGTTCACCGGACCGTAAGGCTCTTCAATCTCTGCATGGGTGGCCGACTGGAAACTCATGTGGAGGTTTTTGGTGAAATCCCACCGCAGTGTGAAGTCTCTGTTCCACAGAAACTGCTGGCTGAACGTAGGCTGAATCTTCGTACCCTCAAGGTTGTCGAGGTCGCGCTCCTGCAGTTCGTAGTAGTTGCGCAGTATCTCGCTGTTGAAAGAGATGTTTTGCGGCAGATAGTTCAAGCCGAGAGCCTTGGGGAAGTTGAGCCATTTGCTCTTGCCCTTCAGCTTCTTGAACGGTTCGAAAGTCTTGTAAACGGGAGAGTAAGTGTAGTTGAGAGAGCCACGCCACTGGTCGTCTTTCTCATACACAGTGGTCTCGCCCGACGTGTAGCTGTGCGAATGGCTGTAGCTGAACGACAGGTTGGCAGGGTCGTAGGGCATGGGATGGCGCTTGGTCTTGATGCCCACACGCACGTTGGACAGCGAGAAGTTGGTGCTTGTCTTCTTCGTCACGGCTATGGATTCGATGGAGTCGCGCTCCTGTTTCGTGGCGGCTGCGTCGAGAGCGTCGTCGAGTTCCATGTCGGTGTCGAGCGGATTGTACTTCGGACGCGTCTCTTCCTTGGTCACGGAGTAGTAGAGCGGAGCCGTCACCTTGGCCTTGTCGGGGAAGAACTTGCCGAGTTCGAGGTTGGTAGTGAAGCTGTAGGTCTTGTAGTCGTCGGTGCTGCGCTGGGCGAGTCCCTCTTCCAGTCCGCCGAAGCCCTCGGTGACATACTTACCGGTAAGGTTCACCGTACCGAAGTCGGACAGTTGCATGTTGAGTGCGCCCGATGCAGCCCATCCACCTTTATTATTAAACTCCAGCAAACGCAGTTCGTTTACCCACACTTCGCCCGACTTGGGAGCGGAAGAAAGGTTGCGCACACCGATTATCATGGTCTTCACCTCACCGAGAGAGGGATTTCCCATGACGGTAATCTTGTTGTTGGGTTTGTCCGAATCGTACTCCGAATACTCGCGGGTGTACGACGCGGTGCCTATAGCCTTGGCCTTGTTGCGCGCTTTCTTCACCGCCGTAAACTTCTGAAGGGCCACGTCGAGCATGTTGTCTTCCGGCCATACGGCACGCTGGTCTTCGGCTGAATAGCGGCTATACACCTTTTCGGGAGTGAGCTTCAGCGGTATTTCGTATTCGTAGTAGTTGCTCTTGTAGTCGCTACCGAGGCGGATGAACACCGCCAACTGGTCGTCTTGCAGATTGGTGACGTCCTGTGAGAGGGCGTTGGCGTGGACAAACATCTGCAAACGCTTGTACTGGCGCAGGTCGAGCGTAGTGTTCTTATACACCGCCTTGGCCTCGTTGCGCGACAAGTCCTTCACCGTGAGGTTCAGAGCCTGCTCGTTGCTCTGCACAAGCTGCGGCTGCGACGGGTCGGTCACACGGCTTATGCCCGGCGGAAGCACATAGTTGACAGGCTTCTTGTCGCCGTGCTCCTCAATGTTCACGTTGCTTGCCTCAAGCGTACCGCTGTTTGCGGCGGCGTCGGTGCTCAGTTCCTTCTCGTAGGTGCGCCATTCGCCGCGCACAAGGTCGAGGTTGGCCAAGCGCAACACGATGGGTTTCTGGAAACCGGTGAGGAACATACGGATGAAACGTATGGACGTGAGGTCGTTTATAGAGCCGACGCGCTCACGGTTCTTGTCGTTCAGCGGTATGCGAATCTTGTACCAGTGCACCGTAGGTTTGGTTCCGTTGCGCAGCGTGCGGCTCGTTTCGCGCATGTCAACCACATAGTTGTTGCCAACGTTCGATTCGGTGAGGTCTTCCGGACGTATGCTTACGTGATACTGATAGTAGCGTTCGTATTCGTTGAGCGTGTAGTCCTGGTTGATATCCTCCACATCCGGCGTGGTTTTGTACGACGTATCGTAGCTCTCACTGTTGTTGTCGTTGTCGGGAGAGTTGCCTTGGGGATTATTTATGCGCTTGTATCGGTCGAGGATGGAAGTCTGCGCGGCATCGAAGTCAGAGCCTCTGAAGTAGTGGTAGTCGTCGTTTGCCGGGTCGGCAGTCCACGCTTTGCGAAGGCTGTCGTTGGCAAGTGTCTGCACAAAGTTGTTGAATTCGGAGTAGCTTTCAAACGTCCTTTCCTCCTCATCCGTGAGTCCGTTGAGACCCACGTCCTGCTTTTCGCGTGCGCCGGAGGTGGTGGCAAAGGCGTAAGTCTGCGTGGCCTGCACCGGTATCTTGCCCCATTGCGTGGTGGTGAAGCTGCCCGTACCGTCGACAGGCATACCGCTTTCGTAGAATTTCTTGCCGTCGCGCAGTATGTCCTCACTCACTTCGCCGAGGTCGATATACAGGTCGCCGCCGTAAGAAGAGGCGTCGCCTGTCTCGCGGGAGTATATAAAAGGATCGAGAAGCCAGAACTCCAGATACTCGATGTTGGCAGCTTCAAAGTCGTTGGTGTCGAGTTTGCGCATCATACCGCCCCACTTGCTGGCCGGGTCTTGCAGCGAACCGTCGCTGTTGAGGCTTGTGGTGAAGTTGTACGGGCCGCGCTCGTTGGGATAGTAGGCCAGGTTGAGCATGGAAAGCGTGGACGTGGCACCGCTGTAACTGCTCTGGTCGCGGTTGGGATACAGCTCGCTGACATACACCTCACGTACATAATGGTTGGAAAGCTGCTCAAGGTCGCTCTTTATGTGGCCCGGTGTGAGCGAACTGCTGCGGTAGGTGAAGAGCGGATCTATGTTGTACCAGGCAAGCAAGGCGCGGTTGTAGCCACTCGCGAGCGTGGTCTTATCGTTGTGCTCAGGGAACATTGAGGGTACGCTCGATAGCACCCACGCCTTGGGTTCGGATATGTCGATGCCGTTTTTCGTGTTTTCAAAGTCGTCTATGTACGACGCATTGTCCTGCGTACCGCTTGCCTGGCCGGCGATGAGTTGGGCAAACTCGCCCGTGAAACTAATCTGCGACGGAGCGGTAAGGTGGAGGAACGGTATCTTGTCGAGCACGTTGGTGAGCCACTGGCTTTCCTTTTTCCAGTTTATGTTCAGTCCCCACAGTATGTTGTTGAGCGGTTCCGAACCCATAGCCACCTTAGATGTGAGCGTCTGTTCGTACAACCGCTGGAACGTACCGCCTATCTGGAAGTCCTTGGTGAAGTCGTATTCCCAGTTCAAGCCGAACATTGTCTTGCGCTGCATGCCGTAGTCGGTGTTGCTCTCAAGGCTCACGCTGACCGAAGTGCCCGCGTCGATGATGCTCTGGTTGAGTATTGTCACCTCGCCGGCCGAATAGTCCACGCTATAGTCGCTGCCCTCGGTGAGCACCACTCCGCCTGCCGTGACCACCACGGAGCCTTGCGGCACATTGTAGGCGCCGAGCGAAATCACGTTGGCCGACGTTCCGCGATACTGTCCGGTAAGGATGAACTTGTCCTTCTCGGCCACCTGTTTGGCTGCCGTGCGCGTTGTGTCGTAGAGTTCGGTAAAGGCGTAGCTATCGGCCTTGTCGGCTGACACGCCTTTGCTTGTGAGATAGTTCTTCAGATAGGAGCCGAAAGGTTCGGTGGCAGGAAGAAACACGCGTCCGTTGCTCACAGTATAGCCTTCCACAAAGTCGAAATAGCCGTTGGGATGAGGCTTGTTGTTGTTGTCCAAGCGGTCTGCACCGAGCACCTGGATGAGCTTCTTGTCCTTCACCTCAGCCTCCGGTATATAAGAAAGGTATACGCCGGTGGTGTCGCTCTGATACTTCACGTCCAGGCGAAACTTGGTCTTCTCTATCGTGGCGGCCAGATAATACACGTTTTTCATCATCAGACGCCAGTTGGGCATCTGCGGACTGTTGTTGGTGTTCTTCAGTGACTTCACGAAGAGCGCCTCGCTGGTGTTGGTGTTGTCCGAGGCGAACTCTCCCACCTGGTAGGTCACGCCGTTCAAGGTGTATTCGTAGGCCACGGCGAGCACCTGGTCGGTCTGCAGTGTGGACTTGAGAGAAATGTATCCGAGAGCCGTGTTGACCGAGTATTCCGACGAGTTGAGCAGCCTTGCGCTCTGCACTTTCTCATAGTCAACGCCGCCGGTGAAGTCGCCGATACCGTCCAGCACGGTGTTGGTCTGGTCGATGTCGCGCGCAGCGGTGTAGTCGTGGGTCATGGAGTAGTACTCACTGTTGGCAGCGTTGCGCGGAGACACGTCGGCGATGCCTACGCCCCAGAGCGGATTCCTCGTGTTGGAACTCTCGCCGAGGTCGGTCAGGGCTATGATGTTGCGCGTATTGATTGTGTTTCCGGTCTTGTTTGTAACCCAAACCTCCACTCGGGTTATCTTAACTCCCGTTGTAAGGTTGGGCAGAGTGCTCATAGCCTTGTCGTAATGCTCGCGGAAATAGTGGCCAAGGAAGAAGTGGCGGTTCTCTTCGTAGTTCGCAGCGTCTATTTCAAAGGGAGTTAGCTGCGTGCCTCCTTTAGATGACACGCTCTTTGTGGTGGAATTCTTCTGCGACAGCACGGCCTGCAACTTCAACTTGCCGAACTGCAAATCTGTGCGCACGCCGAAGAGGGAGCTTGCGCCCTTGATGAGCGACGAGTTTGACGGGAACGTCACGTTGCCAGCCTCAACCAGCTTTATTATCTCGTCCTCCTTGCCCTCGTAGCGCAGCTTGATGTTTTTCGTATCGAAGTCGAACGTGGCGTCGGTGTTGTAGTTGAGGTTCATGTTCACCTTATCGCCCACCTTACCGTTGACGTTCAGGTTTATCTTCTCGTCGAAGTCAAACGCCGTGGTCTTTCGGTTTCTGATTGGCAGCGACGGGTTTTCTATGTTTTTCAGCGTGGCTCCGAGCTTCAGTTCCGCCGTTCCCTGCGTCTTTATGCGCACTCCGCCGGGACCGAATATCTTTTCCGCAGGTCCGAGGTCGAACTTCATGTCGGAGAAAGAGAACTTCTCCTTGCCCTTGTTGGCCACATTCTCCGCGTTTTTCGCCCTGAAAAACTCCCTCATAGCCTTGCGCTCGCTCCATTTGGCATACTCTTCGGGAGTCATGAGCATGGGTGCGTTCAGATAGGAGTCGCCCATCTTCGTGCCGATGCGGTATTGGCCGAGCGAATCCTCGGTATACTCCACCGCCTGCTTGACGTTGTCGGGCGAGTGAAGGTCTATGGACGCAGAGTCGAGGTCGTCGGCGGTGAGCGGAGCGGTGCGGTTTATCTTCCACCTGGGGTGCAGCAGAGAGTCGGGAATAACCTCCTCATCGGCCTTGAGGTTGGGCTGCGCCTTTGGGGCGGGCTTGTTCTTCTTGGCCGTGTTGTCGTCCTGCGGAGGCATTGCCAGTGCGCAAATGCTCAGCAGCGATATCACTATGTAGGCTATTCGCTTCATCTATGGGTCGCTCAGCGGTTGTCTGTCGCTTATATATATAAAGGTATAGTACTTACTCCGTAGGTTTGTATGTACCTATAAAAATGTTTCTGATTATTTGATTTGTTTCAGAGCCAGCTTCACCACCTCCTCCACGGGCGCGTTGGGCTGCTGCTGCAGTATCTGTTCCACCACCTTGTTGGTCGGCGCGGGCGAGAAACCCAGCATTGTGAGCGCACTCACGGCCTCGTCCTTCACCTTATGGTCTATCGGAGCGGCCATTGAGCCTCCCACGGGCACCTCACTGGCTATGCCGAGAGCCACAATCTTGTCTTTGAGGTCAACGATGATGCGCTGGGCAGTTTTCAGGCCGATGCCTTTCACGCCCTTTATGAGCCGCTCGTTGCCGGTTGAGATACTGTCGCACAGCTCTTTCGGACTCAACGACGAGAGCATCATGCGCGCCGTGCCGGGACCTACGCCCGAAACGCTGACGAGCAGAGCGAACAACTCGCGCTCCTTTTTTGTGGCGAAACCAAACAGCGTGTGGGCGTCCTCGCGGATAGATTCGTAAACATACAGCTTCGCCTCCGCCTTGCCCTGTATCGCGGTGTATGTGTTGAGCGAAATGTTCAGCTCGTAGCCCACTCCTGCTGCCTCAATCACGGCCACGGCGGGAGTAAGATCGGCCAATCCGCCCCTAATATATTCAATCATAATTTGATGGTTGTTGTGTACACTATGATAAAAACGCAACCCATCGTCCTTTTATTGTGTCGAGAGTGATATTTGGAGCGACGAATAGTTTCGCAGAGGAGAAGTTTATGGGGTGTAAAGATGATGTTTTGTTTTTACAGAGATGGCGTTTGAGGGTCGTAAAGATGGGGTTTGAGAGTCGTAAAGGTAATATTGGCCTCGAAGAGGCCGCACTTCAGTAACCCCATGTGGAGCGTTAGCGGAACATGGGGATTGTGTATATAATGCGGAAATATCGGCTTCGAAGATGCCGCACATCTGTCTAAGCCGACTATTCAGTATGTCTGCGAGTACGTCTGCGGTTGTACGGCATCTTCGAAGCCGACTTTGAAGCCGATAGACAACCCCCATGTTCCGCTAACGCTCCACATGGGGT
>CAVKVO010000057.1:0-11513 GCA_963659575.1 Prevotella sp. CAG:1031 | reverse complement strand
AGAAACAGATAGAGGATGTGAAGAACGGTCGCATCGTGAAGGACGACATCGAGACCGGGCATGGCATCATCATCCCCTTATGGTACTTCGGTATGAATTACTAAGGTGGGATTTTTTTTTAGCTCCCACCTTAAACATTTGAATACAAGCCAGCCTTTCCTTTTCAAATAGTATGTACCCTTTTTGTACGGAAAGGTATGTTTGAAACGTACAAACACGTGATTGTACGAACCAAACAGACAGTTTAGTACGCATAGACAGTGAGGTTGAGCGTGAAAAGCCGTAATTTTGCTTTCGACGAAAACCAATGGCATTTTCGAAACCAATGACATTTTCGACGAAAAACCAAT
This sequence comes from Prevotella sp. CAG:1031, assembly GCA_963659575.1. GTDB lineage: Bacteria > Bacteroidota > Bacteroidia > Bacteroidales > Bacteroidaceae > Prevotella. Next base: position 11,163 of record CAVKVO010000057.1, on the reverse strand, counting down.
AACATAAAACTATATGCTTAGAACAACTATTACCTCATTACTGCTTGTACTGGCCGCATGTCTGTCGGCACAGGACAATCTGAAGATGCATATCGACTTTGAGAATGCGGCTGGCAGAAACATAACCGACCCCGTTTCGGGCGTTGTGGTTCAGGCCGCCGGTGTCGCATCGGTGGTTCAGATTGGCAAATACCATGCCCTCGACCTCGGCAACAACCGTGGTTATCTGCTCATGGGCAGTGCCACGGGTGAGATTGTGAAGTCGTTGGGCGACAACTTCACCATATCCGCTTGCTATCGTGTGGCCAGCGACGCATCGTTGTCGGGCAACGGATTTTTCCTGTGGACGTTTTCCACAACGGCAACAGGTACTGCCACCGATGGTCAATATATCGCCTACCGTCTGAATGCCCAGCGCGTGGCTTCCTCTACAGGCGGTTACAACAACGAGAGCGGTATTGAGCTTGGCTCAACATCATCTAAGGGACGTTGGGTAAGTGTGGTATACCGTCAGAGCGGCACCAAGGGCGAACTTTTCGTCGACGGAAAGAGTGTAGGGGAGAACGCCTCCATGCCCCTTTTGAGCAAGGTGTTCACCCAGACTCCCACCTGTTGCTACGTCGGACGCTCTCCTTTTTCTGACGACAACTTTTTGAGAAACACCCTTGTGGCCGATTTCCGCCTCTACTCGGAGGCAGTGAGCGATGCCGAGGTGCAGTCGCTCGCAGCCGTGGCCACCGACATTGAAAAGGAATACCGCTACGGTACGCCCGGCGATCCCACCGCATTGCAGACCCTTGTGAACGAAGCAAAGACATGGCTTGCCGCAGCTACGGACAGCTATGCGCCCAACGCAGTGAGCGAAGTGCAGGATGCGGTGAACATAGCCGACACGGAACTGTCCACAGGCAAGGCTTCTCAAATGCTGCTCGACGAGCGTTTGAATGCTTTGCAAACGGCGTTTGACAAGGCGAAAGCCACGGCTGGCTATACCCCGAAACGTGTGTTTGAGGAAACGAGCAACCACGGTTTTGTTCATCCCGGCGGCATCGTTTCGCAACAGGACATTGACCGTGCAAAGAAACTGTTGGCCGAAGGTGACGCAACCATAACCAAGGCGTGGGAGATATTGTGCGCCAACGAGTACAGCAATGCCAACATACAGACATGGCCTGTGGAGACCATTGTGCGCGGAGGCAGCGGTGGACAGAACTATATGAACGTGGCGCGCGGTGCATCCATGGCCTATCAGAACGCTCTTCGCTGGAAGATAGGCGGCACAAAGGCCAACGCCGATGCGGCAGTGCGCATACTCATGGCGTGGGCAAAGGGTAACAAGTATGTGAGTGGCGACACCAACCTGTCGCTCGCAGCCGGTATCTACGGCTACGAACTGGCCAACGCCGCCGAACTGATGCGCGACTACGAAGGTTGGAGCAGTGAGGACTTTGAACTGTTCCGCCAGTATATGATACGTGTGTGGTACAATCCCGCCATCGATTTCCTGCGCCGTCGCCACGACACTTGGCTCAACGCCCGCAACAGTAGTCTCGGTGAGCGTCCCGGACACTACTGGAGCAACTGGGGACTGTGCAACGCTCTGTGCGTGATGAGCATAGGTATACTGTGCGACGACGTGCACATGTACAACCAAGGCGTGTCGTTCTACAAGTACGACCACGTGGGAACATACAAGGACCGCACCAACAACTCTGTGATACTCAACGACGGATGCAACGAGTTTATCGGCAATCTTGTGCCCGTGGTGCTGCCCGACGAGCGCGGTCCTTTGGGCTATCTCGGACAGATGCAGGAGAGCGGACGCGACCAGGGTCATGCCCTGATGGCTCTCGGTCTGGCTCTCGACATCTGCACCGTGGGTCTCAACCAGGGCGACGACCTCTTTGCCTATATGAACGACCGCATTGCAGCCGGAACGGAGTTTGTGGCAGCCATGAACTTCGGTGGTGTCGACGCAACGTCGCTGCCTTGGATCAACTATAACTATGCCGACTGCCGCGGCACTATGGGTTCGGGATGGCAAATGACTGGACCTAACACAGGTGGAAGCGGTGAGTACCGACCCTATTGGGACCGTGCCATTGGCTATTACGAGGGTATGCGCGGAGTGAAACTGCAGTATGCCGACAAGGCGCACGCCAAGATTTGTCCCGACGGCGGTGGCGGCAACTACAGTCAGAACAGTGGTGGTTTCGACCATATCGGTTTTTCTACTCTCACAAGTTGGCGTCCGGCCATAGCAGCCGACTCTGCCATCACTCCTCTTTCGGGAGACATCGTATATAAAGATGTGACCTACACCAACCAGACCAACCTCGGCGGACTGAAATACAACTATGAAGCCGGTGCCACCAAGGCCATTCCTGCCGACGGAGCCGACATTACGCTCCTGCCGCAGTTGCCCGAGGGCGTGGAAGACACGGGCAAATGGCTCTGGAGTACGGGTGAAACCACACGCAACATAACCGTCAAGGCCGACCACAGCTATATCTATCGCGTGAGCTATACCGCAACTAACGGCAAGGTGAGCCAGCAGGCTTTTGCCATAGCTGTGTGCGGCGACGGCAAGGCCGACCTCATGACAAGTAAGATGGCTGTTGATGGGGTAGAGGAGAGCGTTACCGACAAGACAGTGCTCCAAGGTTCCACTGTGAGTCTGTCCGCCAGTGCGACAACCGGTTGGACCAACGATTACCTCTGGGACAACGGTTCCACGTCGAGCGCAGTGACTATTCCTGCAATCACCTCTTCGCGAGAGTATCGCTGCCAGTATGCCAACCAGAGCGGTGCAGTGAGCGAGAGCGTGTTCAACATCAATGTGGTGGAAGCGCAGCAGACCATCAACGGTGCGGAGACAGACAGTGTGCGCGTGTTGGCAGGAAGCGATTGCACTCTGCGACTTGTCATCCCCACATACGGCAATCCCGACGACATCACCTGGCAGGACGGTTCGCACGGCGCATCGTTTGAACTCAAAGACGTGAAGCAATCGACCGTTGCAACGGCCACATATCACAACGTGGACTATACCTTCACTGTCAGTGTCAAGGCTTCCGATTTCTCTTACTACAACATTCTCACTACAGCCAAGGGTTACAGCATCGTCAGTTCGGCAGACGAACTGAAGAAACTCGCTGCCAGCAGCTACTTTGTGCTTGCCACAGATGAGGCTGACCTGCTCATCGCTCTGCGCAACGCATCGAAAAACGGCAACAAGGCTCTCGTGCTTACCACACCGGAAGAACCTCTGAACGACCTGTCCACAGTGTTTACCATTGAAACTTATGGCGACGCTTTTTGTTTGCGCAACATCGACTACGACGCACTGTTGCTCCAGACCGAAATGGATCGTCCCGATCAACTGCGCACCCATGACCAACCGACGGCGTGCGAATGGTCAAGGTTGCTCTTTGAATACTCCGGCGACAGTTGGACTGTGGAGAACGGCAAGTACACCGGCAATTGGCTGGGACTGTGGACTCCATCCAACGGATATAAGTCAGGCGAAGAACTGGCTTGCAACAAGACTGGCGACGACATCTGCCACTTGCAGTTGTTCGCGATAGACCGCGACCGTTTCCACAACGACTATACCTTGCGCGGCGATGCTCCGGTTGACATCACTCCTCTGCTTGTCAACCCGTCGTTTGTGGCCTCCAACGGCTACGGATGGACTCTGTCGGGCACATGGGGCAACCAGCGCTACAACGGTGCGGCAGAGGTTTGGCACTCCACCAACTTCGACATCTCGCAAACCATCTCGGGACTTCCCGAAGGTCGCTACACCGTTACGTGTCAGATGGCCAACGGTGAGGGCAGCAACACTGGCTATCTCTATGCCACAACTGGTTCTACGACCAACAAGGACGTGGTGAGCCAGAGTTGCAAGGGCAGTGACTTTGCTGCTGAGCGCGACAAGATGTCGAACAATTCTGCCTACGGTCGCCTCTCGGTTGACGTGGCAGTCACCGACGGAGTGCTCACCATCGGTGTTGCTGAACCGTCCACCGGCACCACATGGCTCGTATTCGACAACTTCACCCTCACCTACAGCAGCTCTGATATATCGGGCATCTCCGAAATCAAGTCTCGCCAAGACCGCCGCGATACCAACGCAATCTACGATTTTCAGGGTCGTCGACTGACCTCTGTACCACAAAAAGGATTGTACATACGCAACGGCAAGAAGTATATCGTAAAGTAGAAATGCCTAATTGTGAAACCGCATAAAGGACAACTGCGATGAAGAATGAAGAGCGAATAATGAAGAATCGCTGCGCTTAGTAGGCGAAGCGTCCTCGCTTTGCCCTTAGCTAGAAAGGCACATGGTAGTAGTGCTGCACCCTTAGCTCTTGGGCAAACTTAGGAGGGTCGGCGCCCTCGCCGACTCATCGCTCCTCAGAGCGAAAGAACAGCCTTTTGAGGGTGTGTCAAAACTGGCGCATCCTCTTTTTCTTTTTGCGCGCTTCCTGTTTTCTGTAACTATTCTGCAATCCTTACGCCCCCAAATACTGCTATTCTGCGAAAGATTTTTGCGGAAATCCGCAAAAATCTTTCGTGAAATCCGCAAAATCACTATATTTGCGAAAGAAAACTGCGGAAATCCGCAAAAATCTTAGATGATGATTATAAAGAGAGAGAAACATCTGCAGGAGTTGGTTGATGCACGGCACAACGGATTGGTGAAGATTATCACCGGTATGCGTCGTTGTGGAAAATCATTTCTTCTGTTCCGCCTCTTCAAGCGTTTTCTTGAAGACGACGGAGTCATGCCCGACCACATCATAGAAATGATGTTCGACGACTATGCTTTCAAGGACTTCCGCAATCCCGACAAGTTTTATGGGTTCGTTAAAGGGAAGATAGTTGACGACAAACCTTATTACATCTTACTCGATGAAGTGCAGATGCTCGATGAGTTCGAGGATGTATTAAACGGACTGTTGCATATTCCCAACGCCGATGTTTATGTGACGGGAAGCAATGCGCGCTTTCTGTCGAAGGACATTATAACAGAGTTTCGTGGACGAGGATACCAGATACACGTGTCGCCGCTCAGCTTCGCAGAGTTTATGACTGTATATGAAGGCGATAAGTCAGATGGATGGAACGAATATCTTATGTACGGCGGACTGCCTCCAGTTGTCTTGCAGAAGACAGAGGAGGAGAAAGTGAACCTTCTGAACAGTCTCTTGGCTGAAACTTACATGATAGACATCATCAACAGAAACAAGGTAAAGAACGACACGGAACTCAATGATTTGTTCAAAATCCTTGCTTCTGGCATTGGCGGACTGACCAATCCTCAACGTCTTGCCAATACATTCCAGTCTGTGAAGAATGTCACGATAAGTGCTGCAACCATCAAGAAATACATAGAATATTTTGCAGATGCCTTTTTGCTTGAACCTTGCAATCGATATGATGTGAAAGGGCGCAAGTATATCGGAACGCCTCTGAAATATTATTTTTCCGACTTGGGCATCCGCAACGCTCTTCTTGGCTTCCGTCAGCAAGAGAAACCACACCTTATGGAGAATGCCATTTACAACGAACTTCGCTATCGCGGATATAGTGTGGACATCGGCAATGTGGAGACAAACGGCGTGGATGAGAAAGGTGCAAAAGTAAGGCGGATGCTTGAAGTTGACTTTGTTTGCAACCGTGGCTATAAACGTTGCTATATCCAGTCGGCTCTCAGTCTGCCGGACAGGGAGAAAATGCAACAAGAACTTGCCTCTCTGTTGCGCATAAATGACAGTTTCATGAAATATGTGATAACCGGTGACCTTATCAAAAAATATCAAAACGATGACGGTATTGTGCTGATGGATGTCTTTGATTTCCTGTTGGACAAGGAGTCTGTATAATCACTGGTGTCGGACGCAGATAGCTGATACCTGACGCAAATAGCAGTATCTGGTGCAAAATGCATCTAGCACAAAAGTAATCGGGCAGAAGAAAACATTTCAGCTTTCTTCTGCCCGATTTGAATATTTATGGTATCGCTGCCCGAACGACATGGCCGTTCACGTTTGAATGGGCAGTTGCCTCAGTTGATGAGGACGGATTACTTTGCTTCCGCTTCTTCCGCCGTCTTAGCCTCTTCTTCCTTCTTGGCTTCTTCAGCTTTCTTTGTTGCCGCAGACTTGCGCGCTGCGGTCTGTTTTGCTGCGGTAGCCTCCTTTTCCATCTTAGCTTTCAGGCGGTTTTCGGCATTCTGCATCTTTTCGAGTTTGGCTTTCAGACGCAGAATTTCCTTGTCCTTCATCTCAATCTCGTCGCCCTGGTTCTTGATGGTGGTGAGGAGAGCACTCAATTCCTCGTTGTCTATGTCGTCCGGATACAGACTGTTCACACGGCTAATGAAGTCACCAAGGATGTTCATGTAGTTGGTGAAGGCATCAAACGGATTACTGTATATGCCACGGTCAAGTCCCACGTTGGACGATTTGGTGGTCATGAAGCGGAAATTGTTGCTTGCTTGCAGATAATCCCAGTCCTGACAGATGCGCGGATCGTTGGCTATGCGCACACGGTCGGCCACGTTGTAGAGCTTGTTGAATGCTTCGCGCTGCATTGCGTTACCCAGCCAGCAGCTCACATCGCGCTCTTCATCCACCCAAGACAGTGTGTCGGGCACGTAAAGTGCACCTACGCTCTTTTCCGACTTGATGATTTCCGATGGCGTAGCGAACTTGATGTCCTTTGCTTTTGCACAAGCCGGCAACGCTTTCATAAACTCCAGAATGTTGGAAGACAGGGGTTGAGCTATTCCAAGTGCAGAAAGCTCCATGAAGATATTGATTACTTTCTCCTCTTCAGGCAGCGCCGCGATGCGGTTGATGTATGTGTCTGCAAAGAGAGGATAGCCACTCCACTGACTGTTGTTGAAGCGGAGAGACACGTCGTCGCTCAACTCTATGTCGCGCAACAGCAGTTTCAGGTTGGGTGCCTGGCAGCAGTTGTATACGTAGTGGGGCGATTTCCATCCCAACACGTGCTTTGCTCCCTCGGTCAACATACCCTTGAAGCCCATGGCAGCAACCTGTCGGCCTATGTCATCACTGTAAATCAATGACGAGTTGCGCAGCACTGTAGGTTTCTTTCCGAAGTATTCGGCAATCTTGGTTGCCTGCTTCTTCACGTCAGCGGCAAACGTATCCTCGTTGGCAAGCGATGACAAACCGTGCGAATACGGCTCTGCCAAGAACTCCACGCAACCGGTTTCGTTCAGTTCCTGCAACTTTTCGAGCACCTGCGGAGCGTGCATCTCAAGCTGTTCTATACCTACTCCCGACAGAGAGAATGCCACTTTGAAGTATTTGTCGCTGTCTTTTATCATCTCCAGCAGAGCGTTCAGCGTCGGCATATACGAGCGTTCAGCAATGTCGTTGATGCTCCGCTCGTTCTCATAGTCGTCGTAGTAGTAATGGTCGGTGCCGATGTCGAAGAAACGGTACCTCTTTAGATGTATTATCTGATGTATTTCGAAATATAGGCAAATTGTTTTCATGTTGTAGTTGGGTTTTAGATTCTTAATAATGTTATGTTTTAAGGTGGGTTCTATAAATTAGCTTTGTTTGTTACGGTGGTAATTTGTAGAACCCACCTTATATGCCCAGACTATAGTCTGTGTCCGAGAGCGCGTTCATAAAGCTCGCGTATCCACAGTCCCACTTTCTCCCAAGTTATCTGGTCAACCTCCTTCTTTCCCTCTTCCTGAAGATATTGGAACAGGCTTTCGTTGGTGCAGATTGAGTAGATGGCGTCGGCGAGGGCGTGGATGTCCCAGTAATCTACCTTTATACAGTTGTGCAAAATCTCCGCACAGCCGCTCTGTTTGGATATGATGGAAGGCGTGCCGCACTGCATTGCCTCCAGCGGAGAGATACCGAACGGTTCGCTGACCGACGGCATTACATACACGTCGGAGTCCTTTAGACATTCGTACACCTGTTTTCCTCGCATGAAACCCGGGAAGTGGAACCTGTCGGCAATGCCCCTTTCGGCTGCGAGATATATCATCGCGTCCATCATGTCGCCCGAACCTGCCATGCAGAAACGCACGTTGCGTGTGCGGTGCAGCACCATGTTGGCGGCTTCCACGAAGTATTCGGGACCCTTCTGCATGGTTATGCGTCCGAGGAAGGTGACAATCTTTTCCTTACCGCGATGGTCCGGACGCACAATGTCGGCAAACTCCTTCTTCAAGGGATACACCGCATTGTGTACGGTGAACACCTTGCGCGGGTCTTGGTGATACTGATTGATGACCGTCTGGCGTGTAAGTTCACTCACACACATGATGCAGTCAGCCCAGTCCATACCGTTCTTCTCGATAGAATAAACCGTCGGGTTCACCTTTCCGCGGCTTCGGTCGAAGTCAGTGGCGTGTACGTGTATACACAGAGGTTTGCCGCTCACCTGCTTGGCGTGTATTCCTGCCGGATAAGTGAGCCAGTCGTGGGCGTGGATGATGTCATATTCCTCTGTCCTGGCCACCACTCCTGCCACGATGGAGTAGTTGTTTATCTCCTCGTGAAGGTTGTCCGGGTAGCGTCCGGAGAACTCCATGCATCCCAGGTCGTTCACGTTCATGTAGTTGAAGTCGGCGTATATGTGGTCGCGCAACCGGTAGTAGTAGTCCGGACTCATCACGTTGCCCACACGACTTTTTACATATTCATAGTCAACGTCGCGCCACGCTATAGGCACAGCGTTCATTGCCACGATGTTTGCGTTAGTCTTGTCTTCGTCGCCCCACGGTTTGGGCAGACAGAATGTTATCTGTACGTCGCCTTGGGCGTGCAGTCCCTCGGTTATTCCAAAGCTCGCCGTGCCGAGACCGCCGAGGATATGCGGAGGATATTCCCAACCGAACATTAATATTTTCATAGTATTTCTCCTTCCGCGTTATTTTTGATAGGTGTAACTTTCAAGCAATTTCAGCGTGCGCAGTATCTCTGCCACGTTAACGGCAAACGATGTACCTCCACGCCCGTGGAATGGTGGGTTGCCGTCGAACAGTTCCGATATGGTGCCCAGTGCGTGGTAGTACATTTCGTCCTCATATCCCACCATCTGTCGCTCGATGAAACTCAGTCTTGTGCGCTTATACAGTTTGAGACAAGCCTCCATGTAGAATCCGCCGAGCCATGGCCATGCCGTACCTTGATGGTATGCGTAGTCGCGCTGCGTCTGCGGTCCCACATACATCGGGTTGTATCCGGAACTCTTTGGCGAGAGCGTGCGCAAGCCTTTGGGTGTCAGCAACTCGCGGGTGCAGATGTCGAGCACAGACTTCTTCTGTTCCCTACTCAAAGGAGAATACTCAAAGGCAAGCGTGAACACCATATTTGGTCTGACGCTCCAGTCTTTGTAGTCGCCGTCAACATAATCGTGCAGATAACCGTATTCGTTGTAGAACGTATCCACAAACGATTTGCCGCACAACTCCGCACGAGCCTCAAGGTCTTCCGCCAGTTTCGGTTTGCCAAACTCGGCGTTCAGGGCTGCGCAGAACTTGAGAGCGTTATACCAAAGAGCGTTGAACTCCACGATATAGCCAGTGCGCGGCACCACAGGACGACCGTTGGCGGTAGAGTTCATCCACGTCACGGCCTTGTCGCGACCGTTGCTGTATAGCAGACCGTTGTCGTCGAGTCTCAAATTCGGGTGCTTACCTTTTATTATATAGGCAACGATGTCGTTGATTAGTTTGCCGTACATCTCCATGCAGTGCTCGTTGCCAGTGTAGAGCGAGTATCTTTGTATTGCCCAGATAGCCCACAATGGCACATCGGGCTGCTCCATCTCGTAGATTCTCACCGTCAGCGGCTTTTCCTGCATAAACTCCCGCAGTCCCTTTGCGGCGGTTTTCATCACCAACTCGAAGTAGTCCTGCTCGTCAATCGATAGAGTAAGTCCTGGGAGAGCGATGAATGTGTCGCGGGCACGACACTTGAACCAAGGATAACCGGCTAACAAGTAGCGAGAGTCGTCCTTGTCGTGCAGATGAAACTGGTGAGCGGCGTTCACGAGACAGTGGAAGAAGTTGTCGCGCGGTGTGCGCTCGTTCATCTCGTCCTCAAAGAGTTTCTTGAGCTTTGTTGTGCGTATCTCCGATGTGGAGGCTGAGAACACTATGCTTTCCCCGTTGCGTATGGGCATTTCAAAGTAGCCCGGCACATACAGGTCTTCGTTCGACGCATAGCCGCGCTCCTGTTCCTTGGGATATTCTATGCCCCTGTACCAGTCCGGCGCGAACTTAAACTCGTTCTTCTTGCTGAACTGCATGTACAGGTCGGGATATCCAGCATACATCTTTGTCTTTATGCCGTTGTCCACCTCAAAATATTCGCGGCTGGCAGTGGAGTTTTCGTGCGTAAACTGGCGCACACTTCTGAACGCGAGATACGGACGGAAGCGCAATGTGGTGGCAGAATGGCTGTCGAGCAGCGTGTAGCGCACGAGCAAACGGTCTTCATAGTGCTGAAACAACACCTCGCGCTTCAGTATCACGCCGCCTACGCGATAGATAGTGGTAGGAACTTTGTTACATTCAAACTCGCGGATATACTTATGTCCCGCAGGACTGTAGTTGTTGCCTTGGTATTTGTGCAACCCAAGGTTGAATTCAGCTCCGTGTTGAATGACAGTAGCGTCAAGCGACGACAGCAATACGTGGTTGTCGTCGTCGAGTTCCGGCACGGGAACGACCAGTAGGCCGTGGTATTTGCGCGTGTTGCAGCCAACTATGGTTGAACAGGCATAGGCACCGGAGCGGTTCGTGCGGAGCAATTCGCGCCTGAGCGACTCTTCAAGGTTGGTCATTGCAGTCCTCTCAAATCGTAAATAGCTCATAGGTACGGTGATTTAAGGTCAAAATATCAAAAAGTCAGTTTCTCTGGTTAGGCAAGTAGTCGGCCCCAACTGTGCAGGGCTGTTGCTACAACTGCTTTCAAAAGTAACTATTTTTGCGCTTTTGGCAAAATAAAACAATGGCTTTTTTCGCTGCGCAACGGTTTTGTCACATTTCCAAAGTATTTTGCAGCGATATTTGGGCGGAAGAATCGCTGTGCGGTGTTTCCTACATCTGCGCACGTTTCTGCCTGTAGGAGGGTCGGCGCCCTCGCCGAT
>CAVKVO010000056.1:0-11943 GCA_963659575.1 Prevotella sp. CAG:1031 | reverse complement strand
AGAATTTGGGTCAAATCCTATGCATATTTGACCCAAATCCTATGCATATTTTTCGACCGTTGCAACGTATTATATATCAGATAGTTGCAAAGATGCTTTTCGGAAGAATCTTTACAGATACTGTTGTGAATAAATCGGACAAAAATAATAGGCGTAGGTTTTGGGGATAAGGTGCATCATCAAGCGCAGTTGTAGTAGGCGAAGCGTCCTCGCTTTGCCCTTAGCGCAGTTGGAAGTCTGTAGTAGGAGTTGCTGGTTGCAACGTTGGCGCTACTCTAAAGGAAGTCCCGCTTCCTTGATAATCTGTTTGAGAACATTGACGTCCACTGTTGATGTGTTTTCCTTGTCATAGACAAGCAGAAGGACTATCTCGCCGTTCATTTCCCTGGTGATAAATTCATAGGTGATAACTCTCGCTCCACCGGATTTTCCCTTTCCCTTTGACTTGATTGCCATCCGTATCTTGCGGATTCCCGAATACAATTCCACTCCTTGTGAGGGGTTTTCCAAAAGGGATTTGCAAAATTCGGTCAAATCCTTTTTGAAAGACGGATATTTCTTGGCGAGGCGTTTTGCCTCTACATCGAAACTCCTTAGCGTGGACAGTCTATAATTCATTGAGCAGATTTTCAATGGGGTTGGTCTGTTCCTTACCGGCGAGTACCTCCTTCAGCTCTTGAAGCGCACCGCGCAAATCTGCCGCAACCTTTTGCGTGTCGTCCGATATCGAGTCGGAAGGAGTGACAGGCACTAAACGGAAACTTCCTACACGTGATTTCAAAATCACATGCTCGCCTGAGTTCACCATGGAAAAGTATTTCCCTTGGTTTGCTCTGAAATCTCTTGCACTTACTATCGTCATAGTGGTATAATTTATAGAGTCTGCCTATATTCCGTTATATTGTTGCGGTGGAAATTTTAGAATCCACCATATATGTTGTGCGCAAATATACGTATATTATTCTGATTTTGGCAACCATTGTGGTACCAAATTAAGTAATGTTCAAAAAATAACTTGCACAACTTATTCATTTCACATTACTAAAAATAACAAAGTCCACAAACCGTGAAAGGTTTATGGACTTTGTCATTGTACCGCTTTATGATGTTTTGCGGTGCGTACGAGATTCGAACTCGTGACCTCCTGCGTGACAGGCAGGCATTCTAACCAACTGAACTAACGCACCTGTTGCCCTAATTGCGGGTGCAAAGGTAAGCATTTTCCGCAAAGCAACAAAGAAAATGGGAGAATATTTATGTGAAAATCAAAATATTTGTGCCATAAACCGCCAAGTTGCGGAAATAAGTGGCCGAATTGGGAGTTTAACGCTGCATATTTATGATGGCACGACCATGTTGTTTAGCCGTGGTGAACGAACGGGTTGCCGCAATTTTTTCGTATTTTTGCATAAGATATATACCAAACAAGCACAATGGAAAAGCTGCACCCGATAATGTTTGCTGGCACGGGAAGCGATGTGGGCAAGAGCGTGATTGCCGCCGCTTTCTGCCGCATATTCCTGCAAGACGGCTATAGTCCGGCACCTTTCAAGGCGCAGAACATGGCCCTCAACTCGTTTGCCACGCCCGACGGACTGGAGATAGGGCGTGCCCAGGCGGTGCAAGCCGAGGCTGCGGGCATAGACTGTTGCACGGACATGAACCCTCTGTTGCTCAAACCCAACAGCAACCATACGTCGCAGGTGGTGCTCAACGGCAGACCCATGGGCAACCAGTCGGCCTACGACTACTTCAAACGTGAGGGGCGCGAGGAACTGCGGCATGAGGTGCAGGCTGCTTTCGACCGGTTGAGCCGTCGCTACAACCCCATCGTGATGGAAGGTGCGGGCAGTATTTCGGAGATAAACCTCAGAGACACCGACCTCGTGAATATGCCCATGGCCATGTATGCCGGTGCCGACGTGATACTTGTGGGCGACATAGATAGGGGAGGAGTGTTCGCCAGTGTGTACGGAAGCATCATGCTGCAACGCCCGGAGGAGCGCAAACATATAAAAGGTATACTGATAAACAAGTTTCGGGGCGACCTCCGACTGTTTGACGACGGTCGCCGCATACTCGAAGAACTGTGCGGAGTGCCGGTGCTCGGTGTGATACCCTATTTCACCGACATACACATTGAGGAAGAAGACAGTGTCGCCCTTGCCACAAAGGCCAAAGAGCGGGAGCAGGGTAGGGTGAACGTGGCGGTAGTGCTGCTGCGCCACCTCAGCAATTTTACCGATTTCGATGCCTTGGAGCGTGACTCGCGCGTACATTTATATTATACTGCCAACGCCGACGATGTGGCCAAGGCCGACATAATAGTGGTTCCGGGCAGCAAATGCACCATCGACGACCTCTGCGAACTGCGCCGAAGCGGTTTGGCCAAGGCCATTACTGACGGCAGAAAGCGCGGCGCAACGGTGATAGGCGTGTGCGGAGGCTATCAGATGCTGGGCGTTGAGGTGTGCGACCCGTATCATGTGGAGAGTGAAACGGAGCGTTTGCCCGGTCTCGCCCTATTGCCCGTGAGCACAACCATCACCACCGAGAAGACCACACTGCAGCGGAAGTTTTCGCTATACGGCGACACGGCCAATGAAACAGTGAAAAACGGTCAGACCACGATGACCGGATATGAGATACACATGGGTGAAACGCACATCGTGGACGGTGCGGCGGCGACGCCATTGGCGGTGTTTGACGACGGCAAGACCGACGGTTGCTGGGTGGACGACCGCTGTTTGGGCACATACATCCACGGCATTTTCGACAACGGCGAGTTCGTCGATATGCTATTGAAACCGTATGCCGACAAACTGAACAATAACCAGACCTTCGACTATGCGGCATACAAGAACCAACAATACGACCTCTTGGCCGACCATGTGCGCCAATGCGTGGACATGAAGCGGCTTTATGATATTCTGAAAGCATGATTACGGGACACGGCGACGACGCATACAGATATGGCGGAAGGGTGACGCGGAACTTCAGTTCAAACATCTTCACCAATGCCGATCTTGCTCCTCTGCGCGGTTTCCTGGCCTCACGGCTCGACGCCGTCGCCACTTATCCGGAGCCGGAACCCCTGTCGTTGGAGCGAAAGATAGCGGAGCGCGAGGGCATCAGTGCCGACTGTGTGGCCGTAACGGGCGGTGCAACCGAGGCGATATATCTTGCGGCACTCGCCTTTCGCCATCTCACGCCCGTAATCTTCACTCCCACGTTCAGCGAATATGAGTCGGCGAGTCGCATCCATGCTCTCCACGAACCGCAGTTTGTCAATACACCGCAGCCGATAGAAGGCATGAGAAACGCCCTGTACTGGTTGTGCAATCCCAACAATCCTACGGGAGATGTCGTCGGAAAGGACGTTTTGAACGCACTCGCAAGTCAGGATGGAGCCGTGGTCGTGGTGGATCAGGCTTACGAAGACTACACCACCGAGCCATTGCTTACAGACAAAGATGTCATCGGTATGGGCAATGTGCTGCTGTTGCACAGTCTCACCAAACGTTACTGCATCCCCGGACTGCGCATAGGCTATGTCGTTGGGGCGCAACTGCTGATAAACAGGCTGAAAAGCGTGCGCCAACCGTGGTCTGTCAATGCGTTGGCCATAGCGGCAGCCCGCGACTTCCTGCTCGACAAGAAACCTTTTGCCGATGCCGAAAAGCTGTGCGCCGAGGCTCAATGGCTCAACAAAGAGCTGAACAGTATTGAAGGCGTGACGGCATATCCCACAAAGACCAACTTCATGCTGTGCCGTTTGCAGAGCGCGACAGCCTCGGAGTTGAAGGAATGGCTTGTGGACAACCACGGCATACTGATAAGAGACGCGGCCAATTTCCGTGGTTTGGATGCACAACACTTCCGTGTGGCGGCGCAGAACCGCAGTGACAACGAGGCTCTCGTGGCCGCAATAAAGGACTTTTTGATGCAATTATGAACGACAGTTTGATGCTTTTTCTGCTGCCTTTGGCGCTCGGTTGGCTGCTCGATTTGGCCTTTGGCGACCCCGTGAAGTTGCCCCACTTGGTGGTATTGTTCGGCAAACTGATTGGCAAGGGTGAACATAGGTTGAATAAAGACAGCCATAGACAGTTGAAAGGTGGCGTGATGGCAGTGGCGTTGATATGCTTTGCGTGGCTCGCTGCGGCGGTTTTGATGTGGGTGATGCACCATGTCGGCAACGGATATCTGGTGTTCGAATACTGTTTGTGGACGGTTGTAGGCGGAACGCTGGTGTTCTATTGCCTCGCCGGAACCACACTCATCCGCGAGGTTCGGGCCGTGTTTGTCGCTCTCGACCGCTCTTTGGACGACGGCAGAAAGCAAGTGGCGCGCATCGTGGGGCGCGACACTTCGGAACTGTCAGCCCACGAGGTGCGCACGGCAGCACTCGAAACCCTGGCCGAAAACCTCAGCGACGGTGTCGTTGCGCCGCTGTTTTGGTACGCCATTGGTGGAGTGCCGTGCATGGTGGCCTACAAAATGGTGAACACACTCGACTCCATGATCGGTTATCGCACCGTGCGCTACAAGGATTTCGGTTGCGTAGCGGCGCATATTGACGATATTGCCAACTTCATCCCAGCTCGTATCACTGCCCTGATGATGGTTTTGGCCAATGCAGTGCTCTATCGGCAGTGGAAAAGAGTGCCTGCGCAGCTGCGTTTTGTTGCGAAATACGGACCGCAACACGCCAGTCCCAACAGCGGATGGCCCGAGGCAGCACTCGCCGGAGTACTTGACTGCCGCTTCGGAGGACCTCATTATTACTTCGGAGAGTATTTTCCGAAGCCCTACATAGGCAGCAACGACCGCCAGCTATGTGCCGCCGACGCCCGCAAAGCACTGCGAATCAACCGTGGCGCGGAGGTGCTGGCGGTTCTCCTTGTGGCTCTTGCGGCTGTTGCAATATGTGGATAAACATTCTGAATACCCCAAAAAGACTTTATAAACAAAACATATCAAGATATGAAAACGATAATGACAAGGCGGTCAATCCGCAAGTATTCCGACCGTGAGGTTAGTGACGAACTGCTCAACCGTCTGCTTTCGGAGGCGGCACGCACGCAGACGATGGGCAACATGCAGTTGTACAGTGTTGTGGTGACGCGCTCCAAGGAGGGTAAAGAGGCTCTCGCTCCGGCACATTTCAACCAGCCGATGGTGATGGGAGCGCCAGTTGTGCTCACCGTTTGTGCCGATTTCAACCGTGCAACCACGTGGTGCGAGCAGCGCAAGGCGCAACCGGGCTACAACAATCTGCTGTCGTTCATCAACGCCGCTACCGACGCTCTGCTCTACACGCAGACTTTTTGCAATCTCGCAGAGGAAGAAGGCTTGGGACTTTGCTTCCTTGGCACCACGGTTTATATGCCGAAAATGATAATAGAAGCACTGGATTTGCCCCGTCTCACCATGCCTGTCGCCACGATAACGCTGGGTTGGCCTGACGAAAATCCGCCGCTGAGCGACCGCATACCCACTGCTTCGTTTGTGCATCAGGAGCGTTACCACGACTATACTCCGCAGGACATCGACCGCGCATACGCCGAAAAGGAGTCGCTGGCGGAGAACCAAGACTTCGTGAAGCTGAACAACAAGGAGACGCTTGCGCAGATCTATACCGACATCCGCTACACAAAGAAAGACAACGAAGCCATGTCGGAAGGTTTGATGGAAGCTCTGCGAATGCAAGGGTTTATGGATTAGTGTCCATAACATGACAATATAAAACGGTGAAGAGCCGATGATTTCATCTCGAAGTCATCGGCTCTTCACCGTTTTGTTATATGCATTGTGGACAACACCGCAATGCTTTGGGGTTATATCCGATTGTAGATTACTCCACAACGATAGGTCTGTACTTCGGCACGAGGGCTTTCATTATGATCCAGCCCACGAGATAGGCCACGGCGCAGATGCTGAACACAATCATGTAAGCAGCAGGTTTGCCGTCGAAACCCATGAACGAGAAGGCTTCGCCCTGTCCTTCGGCGTAGGTGAAGAATATACCCGAACCGAAGTTGATGAGGTATGAACCTACACCACCTGCCATTGCACCGATACCGGTGATGGTGGCGATGGTCGATTTGGGGAACATGTCGCCGATGGTAGAGTAGAGGTTAGCCGACCAAGCCTGGTGACCTGCGCCGAGCAGACCGATGATTATTGCCGGCCACCAAGGACTGTATGCACCCAAAGGCTGTGCCAGAAGACCCAAAAGTGGGAAGCAGGCGAAGATAAGCATGGCGCGCATACGGCCTATGTAGGGGTTCATGCCCAGTTTGTCTACGAAATAAGTAGGCAGATATCCACCGCCGATGCTCAGCACCGTAACGATTGCGTAGAGCGTGAAGATGAGTGCGATGGCCATAGGTGAGTCGGAAGTGTAGCCATACTGGTCGGAGAAATAGGCGGGAGCCCAGAACAGGAAGAACCACCACACACCGTCGGTCATGAATTTGCCCACGATGAACGACCAAGTCTGGCGGAATGTGAAGCATTTCAAGAAGCCGATTGTCTTCTCTTCAGTCTCTTCTTCTTCCTTAGCCTCGGTAGCTTCGGGCATATCTACATCCTGCTCGATATAGTTAAGCTCAGCTGAATTGACGTGGCTGCTCTTGTGCGGTTTCTCATAAAGCCACAACCACAGACCCATCCACACATATCCGAGTACACCGATGATGATGAACGCCATCTCCCAACCGAGCGAACGTGCCAGCAAGGGAATGGTTGCCGGAGCTGCCAGTGCACCTATCGACGCACCACTGTTGAAGATGGATGTGGCGAAGGCGCGGTCCTTCTTCGGGAAGTATTCGGCTGTCACCTTGATAGCTGCGGGGAAGTTTCCTGCCTCGCCCACTGCAAGGATGAAACGGCATGAGAGGAAAAGCCAAACGCTAATGGTGGCTATGGCAACTGCGGCATCGCTGCCGGCTTTCACCAGTCGCAGGGCTTCTATCGAGTCGTAGCCCTCAATCTCCATGGCCACCCAGCCGCAACCGGCGTGCAGCACGGCACCTGTAGACCATACGAAGATGGCAATGAGATAACCCTTTTTCGTTCCCATCCAGTCCACAAACTTTCCAGCAAAGAGGTTTGCAACGGCGTAGAAGATTGAGAACCATCCTGTGATCAAGCCGTAGTCGGCGTCAGTCCAGTGAAATTCGGGGGAAATAAAGTCCTTCCATGTAAGCGACAGCACCTGCCTGTCCATGTAATTCACCGTGGTTGCCAAGAAGAGCAACCCGCAAATGACCCAACGGAAGTTGGTCATCTTGGTTGTTTTGATTGAATTCATCTGCTATTTGATTTGTTTTTAGGTTTTCGTTTAATAGTACTCAAGTGCGAAATCCGTGCGACTTCATATCGTTAAGAAGCCAGTCTTAGCACGGCGATTTGCCACTTGGTGATTGCAAAGTTAGCATTTTTATACAATAACAGGTAAGTAATGTTCAAAAAATAACTTGCGCAAGTTTGTGGAATATCTAAATGTCAGTTGTCATGTCTGATTATCCCTGTCTTTTTGCCGTTTTTGTGACTTCTTTTCAGTCACATAGCCCGCTATGCTCCTTCAAAGAAGCCAGCAAAACCGGCTAAAAATACAGGGCAAACTTGGGCAACTTATTTTTTGAACATTACTAAGAAACGAACGTTTTATATGTCGTTCGGGCAATAAAAGTGTACAAATATGCCAAACCGAAGAGTGGTATCGGCGTAGTAGGCGCTGCGTCCTCGCTGCGCCCTTAGCTCAAAGGACACAAGGTAATAGGAGGTACGGCGCCCTCGCCGTATCATTCGTGCTCATAGGCAAACTCTTTCGCTCTGCGAGCGATGGGATCGGCGGGGGCGCCGACCCTCCTAAGCTGCGCATGTTTCTGCCTGTAGTAGGCGCTGCGTCCTTTACTTCCTCGCAATACCAACCTTGTATTTAACGGAAAGATTCCTCTTAATCCTGGAAATACACCTTCTTTACCCTGCTACTGATGCTTGTGAGCACCTCGTAGGGGATGGTGTCGAGGGCATCGGAGAGCACTGTCACGGGCAGGTTCTTGCCGAATATTTCCACTGAGTCACCCTCTTTGCAGTCGATGTCCGTCACGTCGATGAGTGCAACGTCCATGCAGATGTTGCCAATGTAGGGCGCCTTCTTGCCGTTGACGAGGCAGTAGCAGTGGCCGTTGCCCAAGTGGCGGTTCAGTCCGTCGGCATATCCTATTGGTATGGCACCAATCACACTGTCGCGGGTCAGTTTGCCCTTGCGACTGTAGCCCACGGTTTCCTCCTTCGGCACGTGGCGCAGTTGCAGTATGGTGGTCTTCAGCGTGCTCACGGTGTTGAGTATATGGTTGTCGCGACTGTCTATGCCATACAGTCCGAGACCCAGACGGCACATGTCGAGCTGCCTTTCGGGGAAGTGCTCTATGCCCGCACTGTTGTCAATGTGGCGCAGAATCTTGTGGCTGAACGCCGCCTGAAGCTTCTTCGAACTCTCGTCGAACAGTGCAAACTGATGAGCTGAGAAGTTGTCGAAGTCGTCACTGTCCGACCCGACGAAATGAGAAAATACCGAGCGCGGAATGATTGCGTTCTGATGCTTCAGCCGTTCGATGAGTTCGTCCATGTCTTTCCTTGGGTCAAAGCCCAGACGGTGCATGCCCGTGTCTATCTTGATGTGTACCGGATAGCCCGTTATGCCCTCCTTTTCAGCGGCCTTGATGAGAGCGTCCATGAGACGGAAACTGTAAACCTCCGGCTCCAGTTCGTAGTCGAACATGGTTTTGAACGCCGTCATTTCAGGATTCATTATGATGATGTTGCCCGTTATACCGTTCTTGCGCAGTGTCACACCCTCGTCGGCCACAGCCACAGCGAGATAGTCCACGCGGTGCTCCTGCAATGTCTTCGCCACTTCCACCGCACCGGCACCGTAGGCGTCGGCCTTCACCATGCACACCATCTTCGTGGTGGGTTTCATAAACGACTTGTAGTGGTTCAGATTGTCCACCAGTGCAGTGAGATTCACCTCCAGAATGGTCTCGTGAACCTTTTGCTCAAGCAGTTCCGTGATATGATCAAAGCCGAACGACCGCGCACCTTTTATCAGTATCACCTCGTCGTGAAGCGACTTGAACACCTCGCTCTTCACAAACTGCTGCACACTGGTGAAGAAATATTTGTCCGCCACCTGTATCTCGTCGGCCTGCGACTTGATGTCCGGCCCTATGCCGATGAACTTCTGCACGCCGCGGTTCACCGCCAGTTCCGACACCTTGCGGTAGAGCGATTCGGGCTGTTCGCCGCTCTGGCGGATGTCGCTCAGTATGAGTGTGTGGCGCAAACCCTTGTTGTCCGGTCGGCGGCACATGAAGTCGAGGGCAATGTCGAGCGAACTTACGTCGGAGTTGTACGAGTCGTTGATGATGGTGCAACCGTGCTGACCCTCTTTCACCTCAAGTCGCATGGCCACCGGTTCCAGTTGCGCCATGCGTTTGGCCAAGTCGTCGGGCTTCACACCGAGGTGCAGAGCCACGCAAGCGCAGGCGAACGAGCATTTCACCGATGCCTCGTCGATGAAGGGCAGACTGTATGCTCCCTCTATACCTTTATATATATAGCAGATGTCGGTGGTCTGACCGTTGGTCTTTATTGAGCTGAAATACATCGCCGCACCCTGGTCTGTGGTGCTCCAGCTAATCTTTTCGCAGTGGAACCCCGATTTGCGCACGCAACGGCTCACTGTATCGTCATCGGAGTCATACACAATCACGTGGGCATCGTGAAACAGCTCCATCTTCTCCATGCACTTCTCCTCCAGCGAGCGGAAGTTTTCCTGATGGGCAGCGCCGAGCGATGTCAGCACTCCCACGGTAGGCTGTATTATGTCGCGCAGAGCCTGCATCTCGCCGGGTTGACTGATGCCTGCCTCAAACAGTCCCACCTGCGTGTTTTCGTTGAGCAGCCACACCGACAGCGGCACACCTATCTGCGAGTTGTAGCTCTTGGGCGAACGTGTCACCACCATTTGCGGCGACAACAGTTGGTAGAGCCACTCCTTCACCATCGTCTTACCGTTTGATCCGGTGATGCCCACAACGGGAATGTCAAATCCGTCGCGGTGGCGTTCGGCCAAGCGTTGCAGAGCTTCGAGCGAACTCGTCACTTTGAGAAAGTTCGTTTGTGGATAGTCCGTGGCAGCGTTGTCGGGCACATCCTCCACAACAAAGTTGCGCACGCCGCGCCTGTATAGGTCGCTGATATACCTGTGACCGTCGTTGCGTTCGGTCTTCAGGGCAAAGAAAAGTGTTTCTTCGGGAAAACAAAGCGAACGGCTGTCGGTGAGAATCCATCCGATGTTGCTGTCGGTGTCACCGATGCGCCGCGCTCCGATGAGCGTGGTGACTTTCTCTATCGTGTATTTCATTGTGCAAAAAGTGTATTATTCGTTACGGCGGCATTTTTTATAGTATCCGCCTACAATGCAAAGTTAGGGTATTTTTCCGACAAGAGTGCTGCTTTGCGCATTGTTTTGGCCATGAACTCCTTATACTCTTCGCTCTCCGGATTGAACGGCTTATGGCCTAATGCCTCCTTTATCGGTCGCCACTCCTCCAGGAATTGCTTTGCCGCCTTGCTGAAATATGCCTCGGAAAACTTCTGCCAGATGTATTCCACCGCCTGTTCCGACGGATGGAGCATGTCGGGACGGTAGAAACGGTAGTCTCGGAGTTCGTCGTTCATAATCTCGTAGGCAGGGAAATACTCGCATCGGCTGTCGCCTCTCACCAGTTTGTCAGCCGCGAGCAGCAGCGTGGCCTTCGACAACCGGCTGCCGTGATAGCCGTATTTGGCGTAGCGTATCGGACTCACCGTCACCACAACGTGTACCTCCGGATTGCGTTCAGCCAGCGTGTTTACCGCCTTTTGCAGATATTCGTGGCACTCGTCCACGGTCAGTTCCTCCTCCTGAAACAGATTTTGCGGCCTTTTCCTGCAGTTATCCACAATCTCACCCGTGGCTTTCAGTCGGTATACATGATTTGTGCCGAGTGTGAACAGCGCCACTCTCGGCTTTTCGTCGCACCGCTCAACGGTGTGGAGTATGCTCGCCGGGTTGTACATCACCCCGTAAGGGTTCACTGTGGCGAGAAACTTTTCTTCTACGAATCTCTTTCCTATGTTGTCGGCAAAGCACGAACCCACAAAGAGCATCCTCTCTTGCGGCTCTATCTCAAAGTCCGGCTTCGCTATGTCAACTTTCGTTCTAAACTCCATTTGTTTTTGTTTTGTTTTGAATTGATTTGTTGTGGTAGGAGGGTTGGCGTCCTCTGGCTAAATGCATATTGTAGGAGGTACGGCGCCCTCTCCGTATCGTTCGGGCTCAAAGGGCACAAGGCAGGAGGGTTGGCGTTCTCGCCGACCCCTTGGTGCAGATGGAAACTTGTAGTAGGCGCTGCGTCCTCGCTGCGCCCTTGCGCATGTGGTAATCATTATCTGAATATTAGCCTGAATATTAGCCTGGACTTTAGCCGAGGGCGCAGCGAGGACGCAGCGCCTACTACAGGCAGACTAAGCTTAGCCGTAGGAGGTACGGCGTCCTCGCCGTATCATTCGAGCGAAAAGTCTTTCTTTCGCTCTTGACGAGCGATGAGTCGGCGAGGGCGCCGACCCTCCTAAGTTTGCCCATGAGCTTGGGACGCTGCGCCTTCTTCAACCTTTCCTTTTAGCCAAGGGGTCGGCGAGGACGCCAACCCTCCTGCCCCGTGCCTTTTTCGCAGCGCCTTCTGCACATTGATTCTTCACTCTTCACTCTTCGTTCTTCACTCCCCTTCTGTTCTTCACACAAATTTCGGCAATTTGTCTGAGATGCGCAAACCAATCAGTGAGAAAACGAGCACTCGTTATACCTGCGAAATTCATGCTTTT
>CAVKVO010000055.1:0-11959 GCA_963659575.1 Prevotella sp. CAG:1031 | reverse complement strand
CGCTAACGCTCCACATGGGGTTACTGAAATTCGGCCTCTTCGAGGCCATGCGCAGAAAGTCTACAGTCCCAATAGATATTATATCACCGGCGATGCCACTGTCTTCGAGGCCATGCACAGAAAGCCTACAGTTCCAATGCACTTCGAAATCCAAAACGTCGGTAAACATTAGCAACTCGAATGTTATTAAAAAACATTAATAAGAAATCACCCCAAAGAACTTTCTCGCAAAAAAAACTTACCTTTGTGGAGCGGCTTTTGTGTCGGCTTAGGCTGACTGCGACCGTAAATAAAGATTAAAAGAGTCGTCCTATGAACTCCAAAGAGAAAACTCTTGCAACGTTTCAGGCGCGAGTGCGGCAGATGATACTCCGGTTCCAGCAGTTGGAGAAGGAGAACAACGAGCTGTACGGTATGGTGGACAAGCAGGAGAAGGACATCGAGGAACTGAAAAGGCGGCTCGAAGAAAAGACCCACGAGTACGACTCCCTTAAGGCGGCAAGGATGATCGGAGTTTCGAGCGGCGACATAACAGCTACCAAAGACAGGCTGGCGCGGCTTATCCGAGACGTCAACAAGTGCATTACCGTCTTGACTGAACAAAAGGAAGGATAAGGACGAATGGCTGAAGAGAACAACGGGAAACTACATATACGTCTGCACGTTTACGACGAGGAGATGGATGTCAACATCGACCGCAGCGATGAGCAATACTATCGCGAAGCGGCGAAGCTGATAACCGAACGCTACAACATGTATGCACAGATGTATAAAATGCACATGAGCGACCACAAAATCGCCCTGATGGTGCTTATAGACATAGCGTTGCGCCACCAGAAGGAGGCAGCGCGCAACGACACAACCCCCTATGACGATATTCTCAAAAGCCTGACCGACGAAATCGAAGACGCACTCGGCGAAAAGAAGTGAGAATATCAACCATTTTATAAACTTCAAATTATTATATGACGACAATCGTAGTGGCATTGATTGCTCTCGTATTAGGGGGCGTCGGTGGTTATCTCGTTTTCCGATATATATTAAAAGGAAAATACAACGAGATGATTGCGGCCGCAAATAAGGAAGCGGACGTGATGAAAGAGAAGAAACTCTTGGAGGTGAAGGAGAAGTTCCTGAACAAAAAGAGCGAGCTGGAGAAAGAGATACAGACACGCAACCAGCACATACAGCAAAGCGAAAACAAGATTAAGCAGCGCGAACTCGCCCTCACACAGAAGCAGGAGGAACTGGGACGACGCAAGAACGACCTCGACGGCATGCAGACTCGCATAGACAACGAGAAGAAACTGTTGCAGATGCGCCACGAGGAGCTTGAGAAACTGCAGATGCAGGAGCGTGCCAAGCTTGAGGAAGTGTCGGGTCTGAGTGCCGAGGATGCCAAGCAGCGTCTCGTGGAGGCCATGAAGGATGAGGCAAAGACCGATGCCCAGAGCTATATCAACGAGATTATGGACGAGGCAAAGCTCAACGCCAACAACCAGGCGCGCAAGATTGTGATTCAGACCATACAGCGCGTGGCCACGGAAACGGCCATTGAAAACAGCGTGAGCGTGTTTCATATAGACAACGATGAGGTGAAAGGCCGCATCATCGGTCGCGAAGGCCGCAACATACGTGCCCTTGAGGCTGCCACAGGTGTGGAGATTGTGGTGGACGACACGCCCGAAGCTATCGTCATAAGCGCA
This sequence comes from Prevotella sp. CAG:1031, assembly GCA_963659575.1. Classification (GTDB taxonomy): domain Bacteria; phylum Bacteroidota; class Bacteroidia; order Bacteroidales; family Bacteroidaceae; genus Prevotella. The sequence continues at coordinate 10,253 of CAVKVO010000055.1, read as the reverse complement.
TTCGACCCCATTCGCCGCGAGGTTTGCCGCTTGGCTCTCCACCAGCTCGTGTCCGACGGACGCATACACCCGGCACGCATCGAGGAGGTTGTGCAGAAGGTGAAGAAGCAACTGGAGAACGAGGTGATTGAGACTGGTAAGCGCACCACCATAGACCTTGGCATACATGGTCTGCATCCGGAACTTGTGCGCATCATCGGTAAGATGAAATACCGCAGTTCATACGGTCAGAACCTGCTCCAGCACGCCCGCGAAACGGCCAATCTGTGTGCTGTCATGGCTTCCGAACTTGGCTTGAACCCCAAGAAGGCCAAGAGAGCCGGTCTGTTGCACGACATCGGAAAGGTGCCCGACGAGGAGAGCGAACTGCCTCACGCACTGTATGGAGCCAAGATTGCCGAGAAATACAAGGAGAAACCGGACATCTGCAACGCCATTGCCGCTCACCACGACGAGTGCGAGATGAACACACTGCTCGCTCCTATCGTGCAGGTGTGCGACGCTATCAGCGGTGCAAGACCGGGTGCACGTAGGGAAATCGTAGAGGCTTATATAAAGAGGTTGAACGACCTTGAGGCCATCGCCATGAGTTATCCCGGCGTCACCAAGACCTACGCCATCCAGGCTGGTCGCGAACTGCGCGTAATCGTAGGTGCCGACAAGATGGACGACAACGAAAGCGAGGCACTGTCTACCGAGATAGCCAACAAGATTCAGAACGAAATGACCTATCCGGGTCAGGTTAAGATTACCGTAATCCGCGAAACAAGAAGCGTGGCTTACGCAAAATAAGGTGCGAACAACACGCCCGAAGATATGGCGGCAGACAAGCGGAAATGCTTGTCTGCCGCTTTTTGATGTTACAAAACGAAGAAAATCGTTCGTTTTACTTGCATATTTCAACCAAAAGGCTTACTTTTGCAAACATATAACACGAGAGGATAAGAATATGACAAGTAGCAACTCTTACTTTTACAGCTTCTATTTTTACTTTGCATGGCAGTGCGAAGCGGGAAGTTGCGTGTAGAGTTCAACTTATGAAAAAAGATAGTTAAACAACAAGATATCTACTTCAAAATCCCGCTTCATCACCACATGAGGCGGGATTTTCAGTAAGATACAATAGACAACGAGACAACAGAACAAGCATGAAACGAATAGCCATACAAGGCATGACGGGCTGTTTCCACGACATAGCCGCCCACCAATACTTCGAGGGAGAGCAACTGCAGATAGTGTGCTGCCCCACTTTCGAGGATGTTTTCGCCAATGTGCGCAAGGATCCCACCATGATAGCCATGGTAGCCATTGAGAACACCATTGCGGGAAGCCTGCTCCACAACTACGAACTGCTGCGCGCTTCGGGCACAACGGTGGTTGGCGAACACAAACTGCACATCTCTCACTGCATCTGCTGTCTGCCTGACGACGACTTGGACACCGTTACCGAGGTTCATTCCCATCCCGTGGCTCTCATGCAGTGCCGCGATTTCCTCGCAAAGCATCCTGGCATCAAGGCTGTGGAGGCTGAAGACACGGCAGGAGCGGCGCAGATGATAGCCGAAAAGGGTCTCAAGGGATGGGCTGCGATATGCAGTTCCGCTGCGGCAAAGCTCTACGGACTGAAGATACTTGAGGACCATATTGAGGACAACAAGCACAACTACACGCGGTTTCTCGTGGTGTGCGACCCTCGCAAGGCCGATTTTCTCCGCCAATTGGAGTGCACCGACAAGTCGAGTCTGGTGTTTTCGCTTCCCCACGAGGAGGGTTCGCTCTCGCAGGTACTCAGCATACTGTCGTTCTACCGCATAAACCTGACAAAGATTCAGTCGCTTCCCGTCATCGGACACGAATGGGAATATCTGTTTTATGTGGACGTTACCTACGACAACATAACGCGCTACCGACAGAGCATCGACGCGATAATGCCACTGACAAAGGAACTGAAGATACTTGGAGAATACACTAATGGAAAACAAACAGCATAAAGACATACAGCCGGCTGACAGACTGGCACTGGTGAGTGAATACTATTTCAGTCGCAAACTGAAGGAAGTGGCGCAGCTGAACGCCGAGGGAAAGGACATAATCAGCCTCGCCATAGGCAGTCCCGATATGCCTCCATCGCCGGAAACGGTAGAAAAGCTGTGCGAAGTGGCGCGCCAACCGGACGCTCACGGCTATCAACCCACAGTGGGAACGCCCGAACTGCGCAAGGCAATGGCGGGATTCTACAAGCGTTGGTATGGCGTTGACCTTGACTACCGCACGGAAATCCAGCCGATGATTGGTTCTAAGGAGGGCATACTCCACGTCACTCTGGCCTTTGTCAACCCCGGCGATGAGGTGCTTGTGCCCAATCCGGGTTATCCAACATACACTTCGCTGAGCAAAATACTCGGAGCTAAGGTGGTTAACTACAACCTTGACGGCAACAACGGTTGGCAACCGGACTTCAACGAGCTGGAACAGATGGACTTGAGCCGCGTGAAACTGATGTGGACCAACTATCCTAACATGCCAACAGGTGGAGACGCACGTATGGAAACATACGAAAAACTTGTGGATTTCGCCCGTCGTCACGGCATAGTTGTGGTCAATGACAACCCCTACTCGCTCATTCTTAACGAACGTCCGTTGTCGTTGCTGCAAGTACCTGGTGCGAAAGACTGCTGCATCGAGTTCAATTCGATGTCGAAGAGCCACAACATGCCGGGCTGGCGCGTTGGAATGTGCGCGTCAAACGCCGAGTTCATAAGTTGGATTCTCAAGGTAAAGAGCAATATCGACAGCGGTACGTTCCGTGGAATACAGCTTGCGGCAGCCGAAGCCTACAACAACACTGGCGAATGGCACCACACGGCAAACATAGACACATATCTTGCACGTCGGAAGTATGCCGAAAGCATCATGGAGGTGCTCGGTTGCAAGTATGACAAGAGCCAGGTTGGAATGTTCCTCTGGGGCAGTATTCCCGACAAATATGCCGATGCGGAGGAACTGACCGAACGTGTGCTGCACGAGGCTCGCGTGTTTATCACTCCCGGATTCATCTTTGGCTCCAACGGAAAGCGGTACATACGCATATCATTGTGCGCAAAAGAGGACAAGCTCAGCCTCGCTCTCGACCGGATAACCAAAGTCGGAGGTTGGAAATAACCGCGACTAACGCCCTTTGAACGGCATTCAAACGACATTCAACTGACATATATAATAAGGTAGAGTCGCATATACAACAACGAGGAATCGTATATATAGCAATGCCGAGTCGTATATATAACAATGTCGAATCATATATATAACGAAGTAAAATCACATATATAATAAGGTGAAATAACACCTATAACAACGTGAAACAGCACCTATAACAACGCAAAATCATAAAAATAGCAACGATATGGAAATGGAATTAGAACTGCAACCCCTTAACCTACCGAGTGACAACGAACGTCCTTTCGTCATAGCAGGCCCGTGTTCGGCCGAAACAGAGGAACAAGTGATGACAACAGCGCGCCAACTGGCTGACAAAGGCTGCCACATGTTCCGCGCCGGAGTGTGGAAACCGCGCACCAAACCGGGCGGTTTCGAGGGCAATGGCGAGGTTGCGCTGCCGTGGATGAAGCAAGTGCGCGAAGAAACCGGTATGCTTGTGGCAACCGAAGTGGCCACTCCCGAGCACGTGGAACTGGCTTTGAAGTACGGAATAGACATCCTGTGGGTCGGAGCACGCACATCTGCCAACCCATTTGCCGTACAGGCACTGGCTGACTCGCTGCGTGGCGTTGACGTACCCGTGCTTGTGAAGAACCCAGTCAACCCGGATCTTGAGCTGTGGGTAGGAGCTTTGGAGCGTATCAACCAGGCTGGCATCAAGCGGTTGGGCGCTATCCACCGTGGTTTCTCCAGTTACGACAAGAAAATATACCGCAACCTGCCCATGTGGCAGATACCTATCGAGCTGCACCGCCGCATTCCGGACCTTCCCATCATCTGTGACCCGAGCCATATCGGCGGTCGACGCGAACTGATTGCCCCTCTGTGCCAGCAGGCCATGGACTTGGGCTTCGACGGACTGATAGTTGAGAGCCACTGCGACCCGGATAAGGCTTGGAGCGACGCCAAACAGCAGGTGACACCCGACGTGTTGGACTACATACTCAGTCTGCTTGTGGTGCGCGACGAGTCGTATTCCACCGAAGGAATCAACCAGTTGCGCGGTCAGATTGACGAACTTGACAACCAGCTCATGGAGCTTCTCGCCAAGCGTATGCGCATTTGCCGTGAGATAGGTCAGTACAAGAAGGAGCACAACATGACCATTTTGCAGGCCGCACGCTACAACGAAATACTCGAAAAGCGCGGTGCTCAGGGTGCTCTCTGCGGCATGGACGCTGAGTTTGTGGCCAAGGTATTCGAGAATATCCACGAGGAATCGGTGCGCCAACAGATGGAAATAATCAACAAATAAAGTGCGTTGCGCCAGCGAAGCCGTTGACTTCGCTGGTGCGCAACGCCGAGTTTAGACATTTTTCGCACAGAATTTAGACATTCAGAGCACAGAATTTAGACGATTAGGTGCAAGAGCTTAGACGATTAGGTGCGAGAGTTTAAGCATCTAAGCGCGAGAGTTTCGACGCTTAATACATAGGTATTAAACCTCCAAACGCACAATTTTTAATCGTTCAGTGCAAGGTCTAAACCCACGAAACACAGGAAAAACAACTGAGAAGATGAGGATTTTAGTGATGGGAGCAGGCAAGATGGGAAGTTTTTTCCTCGACTTGCTGAGCTTTAACCACGAGACTGCCGTATACGAAAAGGACGCTAAGCGTATGCGGTTTACGTATAATTGTCAGCGTATGACCACGCTTGACGAGGTGAAAGCGTTCAAGCCCGAACTTGTAATCAATGCCGTTACGGTGAAATACACCATCGCTGCGTTCAAGGAGATAATGCCTTACTTGCCGCCAGAGTGTATCGTTAGCGACATCGCCTCGGTGAAAACCGGACTGAAAGACTACTATATGCAGTGCGGACACCCCTACGTTAGCACCCATCCCATGTTCGGTCCCACCTTTGCAAACCTCAATCAGCTCAGCGAAGAAAACGCCATTGTCATAAGCGAAGGCGACTATATGGGTCGTATCTTCTTCAGAGACCTCTACCGTCAGCTTGATTTGAACATCTACGAATACACGTTTGACGAGCACGACCGCACCGTTGCCTACTCGCTGAGCATCCCCTTCGTGAGCACATTCGTGTTCGCTGCGGTGATGAAGCACCAGGATGCACCCGGTACCACGTTCAAACGCCACATGCAGATAGCCAAGGGAGTGCTCGGAGAAGACGACTATCTTCTGCAGGAAATACTCTTCAACCCCTACACAGGCGAACAAGTGAGGCGCATAGACAACGAGTTGCGCGAACTTGTGGACATAATTGAGAGAAAAGACCCGAAGGCTATGAAGGCGTATCTCGAAAAGATACGCAACAACGTTCGGCAGGATATAAAATAGAACCACACTCACAACCGCTTATCGGCACGGTGTTTGCCGTGCCATAAGCATACATTCACACCTCATAAATACTGAAAGACATGGCAGCAGGCAAATGGATTGGAGGCGTTCTCGGATGGATTACCGGAGGACCGCTCGGCGCTTTGGCGGGCATAGCCATAGGAGCTTTGTTTGACTACGGCATTGATTCCGTAAACACAGAGAGCAACTCCGGAACATTCAACTACAATGGCGGACGCGACGAGAACCCGCCTTACCAAGGACAGCGCAACAGTTTCCTGTTTGCACTGCTCGTACTTGCATCGTATATCATCAAGGCTGACGGCCGTGTGATGCACTCCGAGATGGAGATAGTGCGCCGTTTCCTGCGCCAAAACTTCGGAGAAGGCGCAGTAAGCCAAGGCGAAGACATACTGAAACGACTGTTTGACGAGCAGAAAAGACAAGGCTCTTACGCCTTCAAGACCACAGTTAGGGACTGCTGCGCACAGATTGCAGCCAATCTGGACGACTCACAGCGGTTGCAACTGCTCAACCTGCTCGTCATAATAGCCCAAGCCGACGGTGCAGTGCCGCCAGAAGAGGTTAGCGCATTGGTCGATTGCGCACTCTGGATGGGACTTTCCCGTGCGGATGTCGACTCGATGCTCAACCTGAAAGGCGACTCCCTTGACGACGCCTATAAGGTTTTGGGCGTTTCCCCGTCCGCTACCGATGACGAAGTGCGCAAAGCCTATCGCCGTCTCGCCCTCCAGCACCATCCAGACCGTGTGGCTACGCTTGGCGAAGACATCCGTAAGGCAGCCGAAAAGAAGTTCCAAGAGATTAACGAAGCTAAGGAAAGAGTGTTCAAGGCACGCGGTATGTGAGTGCCTTGAACCGATTTCCGGTTCAAAACAGTTCTTTTTGCGAGTGAAAAACGATATTTTTGCGAGTTCGAAACAACCTTTTCGCGAACGAAAAACAATATTCTTGCGAGCGAAAAGCAATCTTCTATCGCATCAAGAATAATCCTTCTATAAGACCTAATCAATTCTTTTTTATTCCTCAACCTCGGCGAAAGTGAGTTTGAGAACCTGCGTTGTGGTTTCGCAAATGCGGAACCTATTGTCCGTTCTTTCGCCTATTAGCCATAGTATATTGCCGTTTGCGTCGGCCACGACCATCTGTTTGCGCTTTTCAAACAGAGTCTTTTTGCGGTCGGTGAGGTAGTCGCTGACGAGCTTAAAGCCCTTCATGCCGAACGGAACGAAACGGTCGCCGGTGGCGTAAGGGCGCAGCGCGAGGGGAAAGGCGATGTCCTTCATGTCCAAAGTGGCCACCATTGGCGAGCGACTTGGCTTGAAACCGCCGTCTGCACTGGCCGTTTCAACCCTCAAAGAAGTATTGTTGTTTATGCGGAAAAGTCCTTCTATGGGTATCTTCATGGGCTTTGGCGCATCCCAATGCCGCTCTATGAGAAGGTTTCCGCGGTCGAAAAGCAGGTCGTGCGTATTGGATTGAAACGTTTTCCCGGTAGGTGCTGACAGGTTGGCATATACTTGCGCTATCGTTTGCGGTTGAAATCCGTAGCGTTTCAGTATGTCATACAACACGCTTTCGGGCGAAATCTGCTCCAAAAGTCTTGCTACACTGACCGTCGCACCGTCACTTCCAAACTCCGCCACGGCTTCCGCACCGTCGGCAATGGCCTTGTCGTACACCTTCACCGCCTCAGTTACGCGCTCCGAAGTGGCGAATATGCTCATATCGGCACTCGGGTTGATGTCCCTCAATAGCGGCATTATGTTCAGGCGAATCTTGTTTCTCACCACGTCGGCCTCCAGATTCGTGCTGTCGGTCACGTAGTCCTGACCGAGACCGGCCAAATAGTCCTCAATGTCCTTGCGACTCACACACAGCAGTGGTCGCACTATCCGTCCGTTAACGGGGCGTATGCCGCAAAGACCGTGTATACCTGTGCCCCGCAGCAGATTGATCAGCATGGTTTCAACACTGTCCTCACGATGGTGAGCCACGCAGACGACATCCAGATTGAGGTCGTTAAGCAGGCGCATAAAGTAGTCGTAGCGCAAGTCGCGCGCCGCCATTTCGATGCTCACCTTGTGCAACTCCGCATACGAACGGGTGTCGAAGTGAACCAAATGCAGGGGAATATCGAGCCGTGAGCAAAGGTTGCGCACAAAGAGTTCATCCCTGTCCGACTCCTCGCCGCGCAGATGGAAGTTGCAGTGAGCCGCCTCGGTGCGATAGCCAAGCCGTTTCAGCACCAGCAGCAACGCCACACTGTCGGCTCCGCCGCTCAGTGCCACGAGACAACCGCTCTCCTTGCGGAGCATGTTGTGGCGGCTGATGTATTCCGAAACAGTTTTTTCTATCATCTTTAGTAATGCCTAAAGAATACGTCGCGGCAATATGCCCCACAAATGTTACTCAACGTAGAGCACCAGTCCCTTGAGATATTCCCCTTCGGGATGGTAGATGTTTATCGGATGGTCGGCAGGTTGATGCAACTGGTGCAGTATCCGCACGTTGCGCTTGGCCCATGTGGCAGCCGTGAACACCGCGTTGCGGAAATCGTCCTTGCTCACCACCTGACTGCAAGAGAACGTGAAGAGTATGCCGCCCGGCTGTATCTTCTCCAGAGCTTTGGCGTTCAGTCGGGTGTAGCCCTTGAGAGCGTTTCTCAAAGCAGCCCGGTGCTTGGCGAAAGCCGGCGGGTCGAGTATAATAAGGTTGTAGGAAGAGTCGGCGCTGTCGAGATATTTGAACGCATCCTCGCAGTAGGCCGTGTGCCTCGGGTCGCCCGGGAAGTTCAGTTCAACGTTGGCCTTGGTCAGTTCAACCGCCTTGGCCGAACTGTCAACCGAGTGCACCAGTTCGGCGTTTCCGCGCATTGCGTAGAACGAGAAACCGCCAGTGTAGCAGAACATGTTGAGCACCCGTTTGCCCTGAGCGTACCGTTCGAGCAGCGAGCGGTTTTCCCTTTGGTCTACGAAGAAGCCCGTTTTCTGTCCCTTCAGCCAATCCACGTGGAACTTCAGTCCGTTTTCCATCGCCACATCGTCCTTACTTCCGCCGCAGATGAATCCGTTTTCCTGTCCCAGTTCAGCCTTGAAGGGCAGCGTGGTTTCACTCTTGTAGAACACGTTGGCCACACGTCCGTCCATGACCGCCATCAGTTCCTCGGCGATGACCTTGCGGCACACGTGCATACCCACACTGTGAGCCTGCATCACCGCCGTCTGTCCATACACGTCAATCACAAGTCCGGGCAGATTGTCGCCCTCGCCGTGCACCAGTCGGTAGGTGTTGTTCATCCTGTTGTCGGCTATGCCTATGGCAATGCGCATACGGAGAGCGGCATCCAACCTTTTGTGCCAGAAAGCGCGGTTAATCTCTTCATCCACAAACGACAACACGCGCACCGCGATGGACCCAATCTGATAGTGTCCCACGGCAATAAAGTCGCCCTTGGCGGTGAGCACGCGTACAATGTCACCCTCTTCTATGCCTTCGTCGGCACGCTGTATGGCACCGGAAAACACCCAGGGATGAAACCTGAGCAGGCTTTCCTCCTTGCCTTTTTTAAGATATATCTGCTTTAACATGTTCATTCTCCTCCTCTACCGTTACCAGTTCGTAGTCGCCAGTGGTCTTCAGCCTCTGCAGTTCCTCATAGAGCATTATGCACGTCCACGCATCCGTAGCCGCATAGAGTTTTTGTTTGTCGGTCAAGATGTCAGCGTCCCAGTTGGTGAGCCGTTGCGCCTTGCTTATCTTCCGCCCGAAAAAGTTGGCGTAGAGCTTCTGCAGACTCATATCCTCAATGCCAATTTCCTTCACGTGGTTTTGCAGATCGATGAACAGTCCGGGCTTGAAAGCCGCCACATGATGCAGCATGAGCAGGTCGTCGTGGAGCGAAAGTCCCACTTTGGGCACGGTTGTGTCCTCCAAGAGGCGTATGATTGACGGGCACATCCCGGTGTGCTTCAGTCTGAAGAGGAAGCACACGTCGTGGGAAGACACCTGCAGCAGCGACACATTGTAGTGCACTCCCTTCTTGAATGCAGGCCTCGTTTCGGTGTCGATGCCCAGTATGGGTTGCGAAAGCAGGTAGTCGACGGCTCTGTCGGCCTCATCGGCTGACAGCACCACTACTATCTTGCCCTCAAAAACTACTGGTGGCAACTGTCCAATCAGTTGCTTGGCGTATTTGTTGTATATGGTTTTCTTCATCGTTGTATAAAGAGATGGAGCCGCTGGCGGATGCTCTCACGCACAAAACAGATGCGGCATCCGGCGCAAAGTGCGCTCCTTGACTGCAAGAAAAGTGCAGTATTTGGAATGCAAAGGTAATGCAAACGAGCGACAAGAGAACTTGTTCTCAATTGTCCGAGTGCAGCTTAGCTTATGCAAAGGTAAGCAAAAACGTTGGGCATACGTTACGTTTACGCAAAAAGTTTGGACAATGGCTGCGGCAACGGCGCCAATCGGAACAATCAACCTTGTGGACTTTTTACTCAACTTTCGTATTTTGATTTCACGTTGTTTTGACAAAAACAGGATAAAAACCCCTGTCTGTTTTCTGAGCCTTCGGCTTGTCGTGATGCATTGCTCCGCCTTTACGAGAGCACACTCTCGACAGGCGGAGCAATGCATCACGACAGTGGCTATCGCCACTCAGAAAACAGACAGGCGATAAACCACGCCTTCGGCGAAAAACCGCTGCGC
>CAVKVO010000054.1:0-12015 GCA_963659575.1 Prevotella sp. CAG:1031 | reverse complement strand
TATACGATATCCTGCACGTATTGCGCCCATTGCGCCGGTGTTTTGCTCTTGTCGAACGTCTGCCAGGGTATGGGTTTGCCTATGGCCACGCGGAATGTCTTGTGCACGTTTTTGTACATCTCGTCCACGAGGAAGAGCATGGCGGCGTTGAACTTGCCGAAGTGTCGGTCAGAGAAGTTGGCCAGACGGTAGAAGAAGTCGGAGTTGCGGCCACCGAAATGTATCGGCACCACGTCGCGCTGATACTCCACACTCTTGGTTATGAACGTCTTGCGCCACGCGATGTCCCTTATCTCGCCGTCCTTTCCGCGCCGCGAACAGATGCCTGCGGGAAACATGAGCATGTGGTTGTCGCTCTTGAATCCCGCTTCCACCATTGCCGGGAAGTTGCGTCCCTGGTTGCCGGTCTTGTTTATAGGTATGCAAACCGGTGCCAATCCGGGCAGATTCATCAGCAGGTCGTTCACCAGATAGCGAAACCGTCCGTCGTAGTGGCGACCTATGATGGCGCCGAGAGCCACTCCGTCTTCGCCGCCCAAGGGATGGTTGCTCACAAAGGTGTACAAGCGTCCGTCGTTCTTGTCGGGCAGATTTTCCGTGCCAACCATTTCGAGCGTCATGTCGAGGTATCTGACACACGCCTCAAGCCATTCCGTGCCACTGAGGTCGCGGTGTTCCCAAAGAAATTTGTTCGCCTCGTCCTGGTGGATGATATGTTTCAGCCACTTCACTATCGGAGACGGGACAAATCGAGCTTTGCTGCCCAATTTTGAGCGCAAAATCTTGTCTATATCGATGGTTTGCTTAGGTGTTTGTTCCATTCCTCCCTAACTTACTAACGGTTATGCAAAAGTAGCTTAAAAGTTTCAGATAGTACGCCCTTTGGTTGGAAAAATAGCCACAAACCAACTTTTTTGCACTGTTTTAATACAGTTGAAGTGACTTTTATCTTTTCGTGAAATATCATCCTGTTTGCCTGCACAGCATATCCAACACTGCTTTTGTCGGGAAAAATGACAATGTTTCGACCTTGTTTCTGCACGTTTTGGAGACAAAAAGACGGGTGTTTGGACGGGCAAGGGGGCATATTTCAACGCCTAAAAACCACGCTTTGCAAGTGCCTGACGGCCAGTTGGTTTCAAAAGTGGGCCGTTTACGGGTCAAAAGTGGGCCACTTTTGCATCGTAAATGGCCCATTTACGACCCGTAAGTGGGCCAGTTACGAGGGCTAAGTGGCCCAGTTGCTGAAACGGGGCGTTAGGGTAGGCGCGAAGCAGCGGTTCACATGGCTCCCGACAAATGTCAAGAAATTACTAACAACCGCACAAAAAGAGTGGGGCGAAGTGGGGAATTGTGGTGGAAAATGCGTACCTTTGGCCACGAATGGCATATAATATGTACGTATGCGCTTTTTGGGTAACATAGAAGGAAAGGTAGACTCCAAGGGACGGGTGTTTCTCCCGTCGGCGTTCCGCAAGGCTTTGGCGTGCGGAGACGGGTGCGCTATGGTGCTCCGCAAGGACGTTTTCCAGGACTGTCTCGTGCTCTACCCCGAAGCCGTTTGGAACGAGCAGATGGACAGTCTGCGGCTCCGGCTCAACCGGTGGAACAAAGCCCATCAGCAGGTGTTCCGCCAGTATGTGTCGGAGGTTGAGGCCGTGGCGCTCGACTCCAACGGACGCATACTCATACCCAAACGCTATCTCAAGCTCGCCGCCATAGACCAGAGCGTGAAGTTCATCGGCATGGGCGACACGATAGAGCTTTGGGCGGCTGAAAAGGCCGAAAAGCCATTCATGGACCCCGACGAATTCGGGCAGGCTCTTGAGGGCCTGATGGACACAGACGACAGCGAAAAATGATAAAGACAGCGGAGACATATCATGTGCCGGTGCTCCTGAACGAGAGCGTTGACGGCCTCAATATAACCCCGGGCGGCGTCTACGTGGACGTGACGTTCGGCGGAGGCGGCCACAGCCGCGAGATACTATCCAGGATTGGCGCAGACGGCCATCTCTACAGTTTCGACCAGGATGCCGACGCTGAGGCCAACATCCGCAAGGGTGGCTTCGGCGATGAGGCAGATGATGGAGACGAGCAAAATGTGAAGGACAGTTTTACTTTCGTTCGCAGCAACTTCCGCTATCTGAGCAACTGGATGCGCTACTACGGCGAGGACCATATTGACGGACTGCTGGCCGACCTCGGAGTGTCGAGCCACCATTTCGACGACGGCAGCAACTTCCGCTATCTGAGCAACTGGATGCGCTACTACGGCGAGGACCATATCGACGGACTGCTGGCCGACCTCGGTGTGTCGAGCCACCACTTCGACGACGGCGAGCGCGGTTTTTCCTTCCGTTTCGACGCACCCCTCGACATGCGCATGAACAAGCGCGCTGGGGCAACCGCCGCCGACATAGTGAACACCTATGCTGAGGCTCGTCTGGCCGACGTGCTCTATCTCTACGGCGAGCTGAAAAACTCGCGCCGACTGGCCTCCGCAATAGTGAAGGCCAGGACAGAAAACCCCGTCAAGACCACGGGCGACCTGGTGGCGATTGTGGAGAAACAACTGCCGAGGGAGCGCGCCAAGAAGGATATGGCCCGAGTGTTTCAGGCTCTGCGCATAGAGGTGAACCACGAGATGGACGCCCTGCGCGAGATGCTTGCCGCTGCCACGGAGCTGCTCGCGCCCGGCGGACGGCTCGTTGTGATCACCTATCACTCGCTCGAAGACCGCATCGTGAAGAACATTATGAAGACTGGCAACGCCGAAGGCAAACTCCAGCAGGACTTCTTCGGCAGGATAGACAGTCCGTTCCGCACCGTGGGCAAGGTGATTGTGCCCGACTCCGACGAGCAGCAGCGCAACCCGCGCAGCCGAAGCGCCAAACTGAGGATTGCCCAAAAGGCGTAGACCGACGAAGTGAAGACCGAAAAAAGATGAAGAAAGACAACCAGGAAAAGCAGGAACCAGTCCTGGCCGACGCCGCACAGCCCGCTGAGGCGCAGCCAAAGGCGGACAAGGCCGAGGAGCAACCGGCCGGTCTGACCCTGCAGATGATAAAGGACAGTGTGCGCGAGGACGACCCTAAACCGTCGGCTTCGCTCACTCTGCGCAAGATTCTCGGCGGCGACATACTCACAGCCGACCTCGTGCGCAGGCAGATATGGCTCATACTGCTCGTGTTTGCGTTCACCATAGTCTACGTGGCGTTCCGCTACCAGTGCCAGCAGGACATGATACTGATGGACAAGCTCGACTCCGAACTGAAAGACGCCAAGTATAAGTCGCTGTCGAGTTCGAGTTCGCTCACCGAGAAGTGCCGCGAGAGCCGCATACTCGAACTGCTGAAGAACAACAACGACAGCACACTGCACATATCCGACCAACCACCGTACATAATACAAGTGCCCGACGACCATGAGTAAGTTCAGAAACGACAAAGTGATGCCACGCTATTTCGCCATAGCGGTGCTGCTCACTCTTCTGGGTGCTGCCATCGTGGGCAAGGCCCTGTATATTATGACCGCCAAGAAGGAGTATTGGACGGAGGTGGCGTCGCGACTGAAGCGCGACAGTGTGGACGTGAAGCCCAACCGAGGCAACATCCTCAGCTGCGACGGTCAGCTCATGGCCAGCAGCATACCCGAGTATAAGATGTATATGGACTTCAAGGCCGGCGGCGACAAGCAGGACTCGATATGGAAAGCCAACGTCGACGAGATCTGCAAGGGTCTCAACGCCATCTTCCCCGAGAAGTCTGCCGCCGACTTCAAGCGCGACCTTGAGAAGGGACACAAGAAGATGTCGCGCAACTGGCCCATATGGAACAAGCGTGTGGACTACGGCACCTACACTGAGGTGAAGGCTCTGCCCGTGTTCTGCCTCAATCCCAACAAGGGAGGCTTCCACTGCGAGGAGTTCAACTCTCGTCGGCGTCCCTTCGGTTCGCTGGCCAAGCGCACCGTGGGCGACATGTTTGGAGCCAAAGACACGGCTCGCTACGGACTGGAACTGTCGTACGACTCCATCCTGCGCGGCACCAACGGTCTCACTCACCGCCGCAAGATACTCAACAAGTACATGAACATACCCGTCACTCCGCCCATCGACGGTGCCGACATCGTCACCACGATTGACGTGAACATGCAGGACATTGCCGAAAAGGCAGTCATCGACGAGTTGAAGGAGAAGGACGTGAACGGCAACGTTGGTGTGGCCATACTCATGGAGGTGGCCACTGGCGACATAAAGGCCATCGTCAACATGACCAAATGTGCCGACGGAACCTACCGCGAAGTGAAGAACAACGCTGTGAGCGACCTGCTCGAACCGGGTTCGGTGTTCAAGACGGCATCCATCATGGTGGCTCTCGACGACGGCGTGGTGGACACTACCTACATGGTGGACACGGGTTCCGGAGTGTGGAACATGTACGGTAGCGACATGAAAGACCACAACTGGCGACGTGGAGGCTACCAGGTAATCTCACTTCCGCGCACGCTTGAGGTGAGTTCAAACATAGGTGTGAGTCGCATAATCGACGACCACTACCACAACAACCCCGAGAAGTTCGTTGAGGGAATCTACCGCACCGGACTGGCCTCCGACCTGCATCTGCCCATCGTGGGCTCCACTCCGCCGCGCATAAGGATGCCGAAGAAGAACAGCCACGGGCAGTATACCAACTGGAGCAAGACGGCTTTGGCGTGGATGAGCATAGGCTATGAAACCCAGATTCCGCCCATTTCCACCGTCACGTTCTACAACGCCATAGCCAACAACGGCCGCATGATGCGCCCGAGGTTTGTCACTAAGGTGGTGAAAAACGGCGTGACGCTCATGGAATTTCCGCCAGAGGTGATCAAGGAACACATCTGCAAGCCCAAGACACTGAAGACCATGCAGACCATATTGGAGCACGTGGTGAGTCAGGGACTGGGCAAAAAGGCCGGTTCACCATCGTTCAAGGTGGCTGGAAAAACCGGTACGGCACAGGTGTCTAAGGGTTCCAGCGGCTATAAGTCGGGCGCAACCAACTATCTGCTCAGCTTTGCGGGCTACTTCCCTGCCGACAATCCGCGCTACAGTTGCATAGTCTGCATACAGAAATCGGGACTTCCCGCTTCGGGAGGTGGCATGAGTGGAGTGGCTTTCCGCCACATTGCCGAGGGCGTGATGGCCCACAACCTGAAGCTGAGTGTGGCCGACGCGCGCGACGAGACGTCGGTTTTCATTCCGGAGGTGAAGAACGGAAACATCCTCGCCGCCGACTTCGTGCTGGCCAAACTGGGCATCAAGACCGACGCACCGTGGAGCGGAAGCTATGCCACCGGCAATCCTATATGGGGCAAAACGGCCACGGAGCGCAACGAGGTGGAGCTGCAACGCACGCGTATGTATAGTAATGTGATGCCCGACCTCACGGGTATGGGTGCGCGCGATGCGGTGTTCCTGCTCGAAAGCCGTGGCATAAAGGCCATAATCCACGGTCGCGGCAGGGTAGTGGAGCAGAGCTACGCCCCCGGAAGCGTGATAGTGGCTGGAAGAAAGTGCGAACTTACGCTCAGATAAACGTGGGTCTTACCATATAAAAATAAGGAATATAAAACAACGATATAAACGACAAAGACATGAAACTCAGTGAACTGCTTGTCAACGTGAAGCCGCTTGCCGTCGACGGAAACTCCAGTGTGGAGATAACAGGGGTCGACATAGACTCGCGGAAAGTGAAGCCCGGCCATCTGTTTGTGGCCATCAAGGGCACTCAAACCGACGGCCACGCCTATATAGCCAAGGCCGTTGAACTCGGTGCGTCGGCCATCCTCTGTGAGGTGAAGCCCGAAGAAGCACCTGAAAATGTGACATTCGTGACGGTCAACTCCACGGAAGAGGCCGTGGGAAAGGTGGCCACACTGTTCTACGGCGACCCGTCGAGGAAACTGAAGCTGGTGGGTGTCACCGGAACAAACGGCAAGACCACCATCGCCACCTTATTATATAATATGTTCAGAAAGCTGGGCTACAAGTGCGGATTGCTCTCCACGGTGTGCAACTACATCGAAGACGAGGCGATACCGGCCGACCACACCACGCCAGACCCCATAGAGCTGAACGCTCTCTTGGCGCGTATGGTGGAAGCGGGCTGCGACTACGCCTTCATGGAGTGCTCCAGCCACGCCATAGACCAGAAGCGTATCGGTGGTCTGAGGTTCGTTGGAGGCATCTTTACCAACCTCACACGCGACCATCTCGACTATCATAAGACCTTCGAAAACTACCGTAACGCCAAGAAAGCGTTCTTCGACGGATTGCCAAAGGAGGCTTTCGCCATAACCAACGCTGACGACAAAAACGGCATGGTGATGGTTCAGAACACCAAAGCCACCGTGAAAACCTATTCCACTCGGTCAATGGCTGACTTCAAGGCTAAGATTATCGAGTGTCATTTCGAGGGGATGTATCTCGAAATAGACGGCCACGAGGTGGGTGTGCAGTTCATCGGCAAGTTCAATGTGAGCAACCTTTTGGCCGTATACGGTGCAGCAGTGATGCTCGGACAGCGTCCTGAGGACATTCTCCTGGTGCTTAGCACACTGCACAGCGTGAGTGGCCGACTCGAACCGCTGCGTTCGCCGTCGGGATACACCGCCATTGTTGACTACGCCCATACGCCTGACGCACTCGAAAACGTGCTCAACGCCATACACGAGGTGCTCGACGGCAAGGGAAAGGTAATCACTGTGTGCGGTGCGGGCGGCAACCGCGACAAGGGCAAGCGTCCTCTCATGGCTCAGGAGGCCGTGAAGCAGAGCGACCGCGTGATCATTACGAGCGACAACCCGCGCTTTGAGGAGCCGCAGGACATCATCAACGACATGCTGGCCGGCCTCAACGCCCAGCAGATGCGCAAGGTGGTGAGCATAGTTGACCGCAAGGAGGCCATCCGCACGGCCTGTATGATGGCGGAAAAAGGCGACGTGATACTCGTAGCCGGCAAAGGCCATGAGGACTATCAGGAGATTAAGGGAGTGAAACACCACTTCGACGACAAGGAAGTGATACGCTCCATATTCGAAGCGCAGTGACTTTGACACGCCAGAAAGGTGACTTCAACCCATCTGCAATGTGGCTTTGAACCGTAGACCTGATGGTTTTGATGAACCAGACTGGTGACTTTGACACGCTGTTAGGGTGACTCCAATCCATCGACAAGATGGTTTTGATGAACCCGTACGGCACAATACGACTGAAAAAATGCTATACTATCTATTCCGTTTCCTCGAACAGTTCGACATACCGGGCGTTCACATGTGGGGATATATATCGTTTCGTGCGCTTCTCGCGCTGATTCTCTCACTGATAATATCCGCCTGGTTTGGCGAAAGGTTCATAAAGTTTCTGCGCAAGAAGCAGATTAGCGAGACCCAGCGCGACGCTTCCATCGACCCGTTTGGCGTGAACAAGGTGGGCGTGCCGTCGATGGGCGGTGTGATAATCATCGCCGCGATACTCGTGCCTGTGCTGCTTTTGGGCAGAATGCGCAACATCTACATCATCCTGATGCTGATTACCACGGTGTGGCTTGGCGTTCTCGGCGGCCTTGACGACTACATAAAGATATTCAAGCACGACAAGGAGGGACTGAAAGGCAAGTTCAAGATTGTGGGACAAGTGGGTTTGGGACTCATCGTAGGCCTTGTGCTCTACTTCAGTCCCGACGCTGTGATGCGCGAAAACCTCGCCATAGAGAAGCAGCAGACCAGCGAGATTGTGGTGAAGCACCGTGAGGCGGAAACCAAGTCGCTGAAAACGACCATCCCGTTTCTCAAGGGGCACAACCTCGACTACGCCAACTTGATGTCGGTGTGCGGCAAATACAAGACCGCGGCAGGCTGGATACTGTTTGTGATAATGACCATCATCGTGGTGACTGCCGTGTCCAACGGTGCCAACCTCAACGACGGCATGGACGGAATGTGCGCCGGCAACTCCGCCATCATTGGAGTTGCGCTCGGCATATTGGCCTATGTGTCGAGCCATATTGAGTATGCGGCCTACCTGAACATCATGTACATACCCGGAAGTCAGGAACTCGTGGTGTTCATCTGCGCCTTTGTGGGTGCGCTGATAGGCTTCCTGTGGTACAATGCCTACCCGGCGCAGATCTTCATGGGCGACACTGGGTCGCTCACCATAGGCGGTATCATAGCCGTGTGCGCCATTATCATCCACAAAGAGCTTATGTTGCCCATCCTGTGCGGCATCTTCTTCGTGGAAAGCCTTAGCGTGATGCTCCAGGTGTGGTACTACAAGATGGGCAAAAGGCGCGGTGTGAAGCAGCGAATCTTCAAGCGGGCACCCATACACGACACGTTCCGCACTCAGGAGAGCCAGCTCGACAAGGACTGCCGCTACCTGATGAAAGGTCCCAAGACGGTGGTTCACGAGTCGAAGATAACCATACGCTTCTGGATTGTGACCATCCTGTTGGCCGCACTGACGATAATAACACTGAAAATGAGATAGGGAGGACAGACAAAGATGAAGAGGATAGTAATACTCGGCGCAGGCGAAAGCGGTGCCGGAGCAGCCGTATTGGCAAAGAAAGAAGGCTTTGAGGTGTTCGTTTCCGACGCTTCGGCCATACACGACAAGTACAAGAAGATGCTCAACGACCACGGTGTGGAGTGGGAAGAAGGCCACCACACCGAGGAAAAGGTGCTCAACGCCGACGAGATAATCAAGAGTCCCGGCATTCCGTTTGAGGCTCCTATGGTGCGCAAGGCCACGGAAAAGGGCATACACATCATCAGCGAAATAGAGTTTGCCGGGCGGTATACCGACTCGAAGATGATATGTATCACCGGAAGCAACGGCAAGACCACCACCACATCGCTCATATACCACATATTCAAGTCGGCCGGCTACGATGCCGGACTGGCTGGAAACATCGGCAATTCGCTCGCCCTGCAGGTGGCCGAAGACCCGCATGAATACTACATCATAGAGCTTAGCTCGTTCCAACTGGACAACATGTATGACTTCCGCGCCAACATAGCCATTCTGCTCAACGTGACGCCCGACCATCTCGACCGCTACCAGAACTGTATGCAGAACTATGTGGACGCCAAACTGCGCATCATACGCAACCAAACTCCTGCCGATGCGTTCATATACTGGAACGATGACCCCGTGATACGGCGCGAACTGGAGAAATATGACATCCAGGCAGTGCAGTATCCCTTCTCCGAACTGAAGGAAAAGGGTTCCATAGGTTACATCGAAGAGGGCGAATACAAGATTGAAAAGCCCACTCCGTTCAACATGGAGCAGGAGAAACTGAGCCTTACCGGCAAGCACAACATCTACAACAGTCTCGCTGCCGGAATTGCGTCGAACATCAGCGGTATAAAGAAGGAGGTGATACGCAAGAGTCTCAGCGACTTCCCCGGTGTGGAGCACCGTCTGGAGAAGGTGGCCAAGGTGAGAGGCGTGCAGTATGTCAACGACTCCAAGGCCACCAACGTGGACGCTTGCTGGTATGCCCTGGAGAGTATGAACACCAAGGTGGTGCTGATACTCGGCGGAAAGGACAAGGGCAACGACTACAATGCGATAAAGGACCTGGTGAAAGAGAAGTGTTCGGCACTCGTATATCTTGGAGCCGACAATACTAAGCTGCACAATTTCTTCGACGATTTGGGCATCACCGTGCGCGACACCCACTCGATGAAAGACTGCGTGGCGGCTTGCTACGAACTGGCCAAGCCCGGCGAAACGGTGCTTCTCAGCCCCTGCTGCGCCAGCTTCGACCTGTTTAAGAACATGGAAGACCGCGGTGAGCAGTTCAAGACACTCGTGAGAAACCTGTAAAAGCCCGCATCTATAAAACGTAAATCACCCAACATAAACAAGGTTACGGTGGTAATTCATATATAACCACCCTATAATCCATCTGAATGGAAAGAAAGATAGGCAACATCTTCAAGGGAGACAAGGGTATCTGGATGGTGTTTTTCCTCCTCTGCATCATAAGCATAGTGGAGGTGTTCAGCGCGTCGAGCAACCTTACCTACAAGAGCAACAGCTACATAATGCCGATGATAAAGCACTCGGGCACGCTCTTTCTGGGCTGGTTCGTCACTATCGTCGTGCTCAACATGCCGTGCCGCTACTTCAAGTTGGCTCTCCTGCCGCTGATAGCTTTGTCGGCCGCCACACTGCTCTGGGTGCTTTTCGCCGGAGAAAACATCAACGGGGCGCAGCGCGTCATAAGCATTTTCGGCATAACGTTTCAACCTTCGGAGATAGCCAAGGGCACAGTCATTCTGGCTACGGCCCAGATACTTAGCGCGACGCAGACCGACAACGGTGCCGAGAAGTACGCTTTCAAGTGGATACTCAGCGTGACGCTTCCGGCAGCCTTTCTCATCATGCTCGAAAACCTCTCCACGGCGCTCCTGCTCTGCGTGGTGGTGTTCTTCATGATGCTCATCGGCAGGGTGCAGACCAAGCAGTTGGGCAAACTGCTCGGGATAGTGTTCCTCGCCGCCACACTGTTTTTGGGTATGGTAATGATTGTCGGCCACGACACGAGCGACGTGAAGCCGGAGCTGACAAAGACCGAAACGGTGGAAAAACCCAAGGAAAAGAACTTCGTGGAGAAGCTCTTCCACCGCGCCGACACGTGGAAAACGCGTGTGGACAAGTTCATCGGCGGCAAGACAGTGCCGCCTGCGGAGTTTGATCTCGACAAGAACGCCCAGGTGGCTCACGCCAACATCGCCATAGTGTCGAGCAATATCATAGGCAAAGGCCCGGGCAACTCGGAGGAGCGCGACTTTCTGCCGCAGGCATTCTCCGACTTCATCTACTCCATCATAATAGAAGAGACGGGCATCTTGGGCGCAGCCGGAGTGGTATTCCTCTACATAGTGCTGCTATTCCGCGCCGCGCGAATCGCAGGTCGCTGCGAAAACAACTTCCCTGCGTTTCTTGTGATGGGCTTGGCGTTGATGCTCGTGGTGCAGGCCATGTTCAACATGTGCGTGGCCGTGGGCTTCGCTCCCGTAACGGGTCAGCCTCTGCCGCTGATAAGCAAGGGTGGAACGTCGACAATCATCAACTGTGCCTACATAGGTGCCATACTCAGCGTGAGCCGTTCGGCCAAGAAGATACCCGAACCGGTTGACTCTCAGGAAGGTAGCGCCACGGAGGCATAGCCAACGGCGCCAGTATTCCAACCCAACTGCGCAACCCCCGTTTCGTAACTCGGCCACTTACGAGGCAAAAGTGGCCCACTTACGCATCGTAAACGGCCCACTTACGAGGCGTAAACGGCCCACTTACGAAAGGAAGAACTTTCTGGGAGTGAAGAGTGAAGAACGAAGAGTGAAGAATTCAATTGCATGAAGGGCACAGGAGGGTTGGCGTCCTCGCCGACCCCTTAGCGCAGAGGGAAGGCTGTAGTAGGCGCT
Source organism: Prevotella sp. CAG:1031 (assembly GCA_963659575.1). Taxonomy (GTDB): domain Bacteria; phylum Bacteroidota; class Bacteroidia; order Bacteroidales; family Bacteroidaceae; genus Prevotella. The sequence continues at coordinate 528 of CAVKVO010000054.1, read as the reverse complement.
GCGTCCTCGCTGCGCCCTAGCTGATATGGTAATCATTCGCTGGGCATTGAGCTGGATTTAGCCTAGGGCGCAGCGAGGACGCAGCGCCTACTACAGGCGGTATTCGAGCGCAGGCATAGGAGGGTCGCCGCCCTCGGCGATCCCATCGCTCGCAAGAGCGAAAGCATACGTATTTGAACTCGAAAGCTTACATAATTGAGCATGAAAGCATACTCATTTGAGCACGAATGATACGGCGAGGGCGCCGTACCTCCTATAGGCCGAACACCGAGCGGAATGTTCGTTCGTTCGACAAGAGCCGGGAACATAGCCAAGGTGGCGGTATCTTCGCCATCAAAAAAGACAGCAAGAAATAACAGAAAGACGGCAAAAAGCCTTAACTTTGCAGAATACACATAATTAAGGGTGGTTCTATAAATTAGCTTTGGCAGATTGCGAGTCTATTTTCGAGGGCAAGCTGGCTGCGAGTGAAGGAGTATAGCGAGCTATACGACTGAACGAACAGACAGATTGGGCCGAAAAGAGACC
>CAVKVO010000053.1:0-12016 GCA_963659575.1 Prevotella sp. CAG:1031 | reverse complement strand
GGTCTCTTTTCGGTCCAATCTGTTTGTTCGTTCAGTCGTATAGCTCGCTATACTCCTTCACTCACAAACACATTGTCCACGAAAATAGCCTCACAATCTGCCAAAGCTAATTTACAGAACCACCCATACATGGGTTGCAAAATTACAAAAAAAACGCCGAACGGCAATACAGCCCCGGCGTTTCGTGATTTTTGAAGTATGGCAAACTCACCACAGAGCCACCTACTTTATATACTTCACCTTTGCCTCGTCTCTCGGCTTTGCTTCCGGAGTCTCGTCGGGATAGCCGATGGCGATGATGTAGTTTATCTTGTAGTCGTCGGGAATGTCGAGTTTGGCGATGTAGGGTTTGGCCTCTTCCGAAGTGGCGAGGAAGCGCACGGGACCTCCAAGGCAGCAGGTGCCGAGTCCGAGAGACTGCGCTGCGAGAATCATGTTTTCACCCATAAGTCCTGCGTCCACGTCGGCTCCACCCTTTTTCGGTGTTGCTATCACTATGATATTGGGCGCATTGCGAAACATGTTCTTGAAGTTCGGGTCACGCTTCACCATGTCGGGATTGGCTTTCTTGAACACTTCCGTCACTCCGTTTATCCATTCCTGGTTTTCCACTACCCTCACCTGCCACTTCTGCGAGTTCATTCCGTTGGGCGCATTGATGCCGCACTTGGCCACAACAGCCAGTTTCTCGTGTTCCACAGGTTTGTCCAGATACTTCCTGACCGACCTTCTGTCCATGATGGTCTTTATCACTTCGTTGTCAAGTCCCTTTTCCTGGGCGCAAGCCACGGCTGGCAACAGCATCGCCATGACCATTATAGCCATTAATTTTCTCATCTTTCGTGTATTTACATTATTGCATTAGCCACTTTTGCGACATTTCTCCTCCAATAACGTCGCAACTTTTGCGACAAAGTTAGCTATTTTTTGTCGCACCGTCAAGCTGTTTCCTTATTTCAGCAATCTTTCCGAGGCGTGTCATGTCGTAGGTTTGGCCGTGGGCATCAACGAAATTGAAGAGCGAAAGAGCCTTTTCCAGGAGCATAGTCCGCGTGGGACCCGACACCAGAGCCGTCTCCGTATAGTACAGCTCAGCCAGCATTTCCAGTCGTGGCAACCGTTCCTCAGGGGCATACTGCTCCATTGTGTCCATTATGTCGTCCACTGACGCAGTGTGATAGAACGCATAGGGACCCACATACTGGTTGTACATCCGTTCAAGTTCGTCCTTGCGCTCCTTCAAATCTTTACGTTTGAGCAGTTCGAGGGCTTCAAAGAATTCCCGAACGAGGCGCATTAGATAGTCTCTCTCAAGCATATCGGTTAAGGTTTTATTTCCGCAAAGATACGAAAAACATCGGTTTTATGCGTCCTTTTGGCGTACTCCCATACGTGCTTCAACCACATTTATCACATAGTCGCCGAGCTTTTCGCACTCGCTCACTATGTCCATGTACATTGTGCCTATGGCATAGGTGTACGCATGGTTGTTCACGTCGTTGATGTTCTGGCTCTTCAACTGGTTGCGGTAGTTGTTTATCTCGTTCTCAATGTTGAACGAGCGGTTGGCATCGAAATTGTCCTTGCGACCAAGCAGCAGGGCATTCATCTGCGAAAGGCTGTCGTCGGTAAGTTCGAACATCTGGTTGATGTGCTCATACTGCTTCTCGGTGAAGTCTTCCTTGCCAGCCACCTTGCGGTTGATGGTGCGAGCAATGTTGTAGCAGCTGTCGCCGATGCTCTCCAGTTCCGATATCTCGCGCAACATGGCACGTATCTTCGCTTTCGTTTCGTCGCTCAGATGGGCGTCGCTCACACTGTCGAGATACTTCGCAATCTCTATTTCCATGTTGTCGGTGATGCTCTCATACTTCTCAATGCGCGTGAAAAGTTTGGTAAAAGCGGCATCGTTGGTCACACCGAGCAACTCCCTGACGAGACTGAACATCTTTTGTATGCGCTCGCCAAACGACTGTATTTCCTTTTGAGCCTCCAGCACTGACAACTCCGGAGTCTTCATGATGGAGTTGCCACCGATGTATCTCAGACGGAACTCCTCCTCATCGTCCTTAGCGCGCGGCTTGATGATGCGGCAAACGAGTTTTTCTATCTGCGGAATAAACCATATTAATATAAAGGTGTTGCACAGGTTGAACGTAGTGTGGAATGCGGCGAGCACCATCGACAGCTTGGTCGCGTTCTGCAAACCGTGTGATGCGGGGTCGTAGTGTACCATGCCGCACACCATGTTGACAAACGGATAGAACAGGCAGAGCACCCATATCACGCCGAAAATGTTGAACACCAGGTGGCTCATGGCAGCCCTTCGAGCCTGCACGTTGGCTCCCAGCGCAGCCAGATTGGCCGTAAGCGTGGTGCCGATGTTCTCTCCCATCACCAGGGCTATACCTAAATATATAGGCAGCACGCCGCTTGAGCACAGCACCATGGTGATGGCCATGAGCGCAGCCGACGACTGGAGTATGCAGGTGAGAATTGTTCCTATGAGCAGGAACACTAATATGGTCAAGTAGCTCTGAGCGTCCCATGAAAGGAAGAAGTTCACAAGGTCACTGTTGTGGCTCAAGTCCATCTCGTTGCCGGTGGCGCTGAGCATGGCCAAGGCGTAGAACATGAACGCTATACCGAACAGGAAGTCGCCCAGATAGCGGTGCTTGCGGGTGTAGATGAGCAATATGGCGAGGACAAACGCCGGATAAACGAAGTTGGAGATGTTAAAAGAAAAGCCCAAACTCATTATCCATGCTGTGAGGGTTGTGCCGATGTTGGCTCCCATGATTACGGATATGGCTTGGGCGAGGGTGAGAAGTCCGGCGTTGACAAACGACACGGTCATCACTGTTGTTGCGGTAGAGGACTGCACAGAGGCTGTTACAAACAAACCGGTGAACATTCCCATGAAGCGGTTTTTGGTCATCGTTCCCAGAATATGGCGCAGTTGCGAACCAGCCATCTTCTGTAACGCTTCGCTCATCACTTTCATTCCGTAGATAAGCAGAGCCAATGCTCCGATAATCTTAAAAAATATCCAAATCGACATATTTAGTTATAATTGTTTATGCGTGCGTCACGCATTGTCGTAAAAAGGGAGTAACTTTACGTTCACTAACCTTATAAATGTAACAACAATGGAACAAGTAATACAAATACGTTGCAAAAATAACAAAAAAATCAAAGACGTACGCATCGGGAGTACACTTTCTGAAATTTTCAGAGAGTTCGATATTGACATGAAATACGGCCCCGTGAGCGCAAAGGTGAACAACAAAGAGGTGGGAATGCACTTCCGCGTTTACCACAACAAGGATGTTGAGTTTCTTGACCTGCACTCCAAGTCGGGTCAGCGCACATATATCCGCACTCTTTTCTTCGTGCTTTGCAAGGCGGTGCACGACCTCTACCCCAACGGATTTGTGTGCATCGACATACCCGTGTCCAATGGTTACTACTGCGAAATGAACATCGGCCACGCCGTCACCGACGAGGATGTGGAGCGCATTAGGACGCACATGCAGAAGATAATAGACGCCAAACTGCCTATACGCCGCCACGAGTGTCCCACCGAGGAGGCCATCAAGCTGTTTGAGTCGATGGGTCACGAGTCGAAGGTGAAGCTGCTGAAGAGCATAGGCACGCTGTATTCCACATATTATGACATCGATGGATACTATGACTATTACTACAGTTCGCTGCTGACCAACACTTCCGAACTGAAACTCTTCGGTCTGGAGCGCATGTACGACGGACTGCTGCTGCGCGTGCCGTCCACCGACGACCCGTCGAAGCTTGTGCCGATGGTGCGCCAGGACAAGATGTTCGACATATTCAAGGAGCACCACCGCTGGCAGTCGCTGCTTGGACTGCGCACGATAGGCGACCTCAACGACGCTGTGGACAAGGGTATGACCACACCGCTCATCAATCTGTCGGAGGCGTTGCAGGAGAAAAAGATTGCAAGGATAGCCGACACGATAGCCGACAGGCGCGATGATGTGCGCATGGTGCTCATTGCCGGACCGTCGTCGAGCGGTAAGACCACGACGTGCAAGCGTCTGTCGATACAACTGCTCGCCAGCGGACTGCGCCCAGTGCCGATTTCGCTCGACGACTACTTCGTTGATCGTGAGAAAACACCCAAGAGTGACGATGGCGACTACGACTTTGAGAGTCTGTATGCCCTCGACCTGCCGCTGCTCAACGCGCAGATGAACGCCCTCTTTGCCGGCGACGAGGTGGAACTGCCCAAGTATAACTTCCAGACCGGGCGCAGTGAGCGCAGCGGTCGCCGGTTAAGACTCGGCAAAGATGAGGTTCTCGTGGTGGAAGGCATTCATGCGCTCAATCCGGAGCTTACTTCGCAGGTGCCCGACAGCCGCAAGTTCCGCGTGTATGCCTCGGCACTGACCTCCATACTGATTGATTTGCACAACTATGTACCCACCACCGACAACCGACTGCTGCGCCGCATCATACGCGACTACAAGTATCGTGGAGTGAGTGCGCAAGAAACCATACGCCGGTGGCCGTCGGTGCGCGCCGGAGAGTCGAAATGGATTTTCCCTTATCAGGAAAACGCTGATGCGATGTTCAACACCGCCATGCTCTTTGAGCTTGCCGTGATCAAGACTCAGGCGGAACCGCTGCTCGAACTGGTGCCAGAGAACTGCGAGGAGTACAGTGAGGCCTACCGTCTGCTGAAGTTTCTGAAGTATTTCCGTCCGATACCCTATAAAACCGTGCCGCAGACATCGCTCCTCCGCGAGTTCCTTGGCGGCAGCTCGTTCAAGTATTAGGCGCATTTTTCAGCCTGCCCCAAAAAAGAAACGCCCACTCCGTGCCTCCATAGGCTTCGGAGTGGGCGTTGTTTTTGCCGCTTTTATCGTTATGACTTATCGCTTTTCGATAAGAAAACGTCTATTGCAGATATCCCAACCAGCGGAGTATGTCGTTGAGATTGGCCACCAGCATAAGCAATATCAGTATGCCGAAGCCGACGTACTCGGCGTAGAGCATGAACTTCTCGCTCGGTTTGCGGCGCGTAACCATCTCATAGAGCAAGAACAACACGTGACCTCCATCGAGCGCAGGTATGGGCAGAATGTTCATAAAGGCGAGGATGATGCTGAGGAATGCGGTCATTCGCCAGAACATATACCAGTCCCACACGGGCGGGAAGAGGCTGCCGATGGCTCCGAAACCGCCGAGCGACTTGGCTCCGTCGGCCGTGAACACATACTTCATGTCGTCAACATAGCCTGCCAGCACGTTCACTCCGTACTTTGCTCCGGCAGGGAAACTCTCGAAGAATCCGTATTCCTTGGTCACCGGTTCGTACATATCCACAAGCGACTTCGGCGCAAAACCGAGCTTGAGGTCGGCTGAAAGCACCACGGGGACAGTGTCGCGCACCGCCTCCTTGCCGCTTCTTTCCACCACAACCGTGGCCTGGCGCACCTTCATGCTGTCGGCTGCGGTAGTGGCAGTGGCCAAAACGTCGGCGAGCTTGGCTGTTTCAAAGGTGAAATCGTTCCACGACGCCACCGCTTTCCCATTGATTCCCACAATGCGGTCGCCACGTTTCATGCCGGCCTTTGCGGCAGCTGAACCCGGCATAACGCTGTCAATCACCGAGGGAATGAGCGGACGCACAAACGCGGGTTCCGCTTTGAGCATGTTGAGCATGTTGAGTTCGCCGGGCAAAGAGATGCTCATCGGCTTGCCGCCGCGGATGATGTCCACGCGGGTTGCCTCGCTTATGCTGCGATACATGTCGGCATCGAAACTCTTGAACTTGCCTTTGTCGGTGCCCACGAGTATGTCGCCGTCGCGAAAACCGTAGCTCTTGGCCTCCTGGTTGAACGCCATACCGTTGGTCATGTTGGCCACGGGGATGTAAGAGTCGCCCCAGTGGAACAGTATCATGGAGTAGATGAACAGCGCAAGCAAGAAGTTGACCAGCACACCGCCTATCATCACGAGCAGTCTCTGCCACGCCGGTTTGGAGCGAAACTCCCATTCCTGCGCCGGTTGCTTCATCTGTTCGGTGTCGAAGCTCTCGTCTATCATGCCCGAAATCTTGCAATAGCCGCCCAGAGGCAACCATCCAATGCCGTAGGTGGTGTGGCTGTTCTTCGGTTTGAACTCAAACAGGTGGAACCAAGGGTCGAAAAACAGGTAGAACTTCTCCACTCTGATGCCGAAAAGCCTTGCGAAAAAGAAGTGTCCGCCCTCGTGGAGCAGCACAAGTATGGATATTGCGAGCATGAACTGCAACACCCGGATCAAGAAAATCTCCATTTTGTTGTCTTGTTGGTTTCGTTATCGTTTGCCGTCATGGCGTGTCTGTGTGTATGTTCAGAAGGTGGTGATAATTTATAGAACCCTCCTTTGTTTATCCCTTCGCCATCAGTTCCGTGGCTATCCTCCGCGCCTCATGGTCGGTTGCCACGTAGGTGTCGTATGAAGGCGACGCATCGAAGGTGGCCTTGGCCATGGTTTGCTCAATGATGTCGGCCATCTGGATGAATCCGCAACGTCCTTCGAGGAAACCGCGGTTCACTATCTCGTTGGCCGCATTGACTATGCACGGCATGTTTCCGCCACGGGCTATTGCCTCAAAGGCCAGCGCGAGGCAGCGGAACTTCTCTGTGTCGGGACGGAAAAACTCAAGCGGTTGCTTGAAAAGGTCGAGTCGCTCAGTGGAAAGCGGCAACCGCTCGGGATAGGAAAGGGCGTATTGTATCGGAAGTCGCATGTCGGGCGTGCCCAACTGCGCCTTCACCGCACCGTCCTTGAACTGCACGGCACTGTGGACAATGGACTGCGGATGCACAAGCACCTCAATCTTGTCGGCGTTGACACCGAACAACCACTTGGCTTCAATCACTTCAAAGCCCTTGTTCATCATGGTTGCACTGTCTATCGTTATCTTTGCGCCCATGCTCCAAGTGGGATGGTGCAAAGCGTCGTCTCTGGTCACGGTGGCCAAACGGTCGGATGTGAAGTTGCGGAAAGGTCCTCCGCTGGCGGTGAGCAGTATCTTCTCTATCTCAGCGTGCTCTCCCGTGAGACACTGGAATATGGCTGAGTGCTCGCTGTCCACGGGTATTATGGCCGAACGGTACTCCCCTGCGAGCTGGCATATCAGTTCGCCGGCCACAACGAGCGTCTCCTTGTTGGCCAGACAAATGGTTTTGTGAGCCTTGATGGCATGGATGGTTGGCGAAAGTCCGGCGAATCCCACCATTGCGGTGATTACAGAGTCTATCGGTCCGGCCTCCACTATTTCGTCAAGGGCACTGCTTCCGGCATATACCTTGATGTCCGGTTCGTCGGCGAGCAGCTCTTTCAGCTTCTCATAGTGCGCCTCGTTGGCTATCACCACGGCTGCGGGCTTGAACTTGTGAGCCTGTTGAGCCAGGAGTTCCACCTGGTTGTTGGCCGTAAGGCAATACACCTCATATCTGTCGGCGTGCTCTTCAATCACTTTGAGAGCCTGTGTGCCTATCGAACCCGTTGAGCCGAGTATGGCTATTTGCTTTTTTTTCATCACAGTCAGTTGGTGTTCAGATGTCGGTAAGTCCTTCGGGCAAACGCATCCGTATTGTTTTCGACGCTTTGTCGGCCGCCACAACAAGCTCGTCCTGGGCAGGTATGAGCATTCCGTTGTCGAGCTCAAACAGCGTGTTGGCCGTTGTCGTGTCGATGGCGGCTATGTGGCCGACGCACTTGCCCGACTCGTCGTCCACGACAGAGAATCCGGCAAGTTCCGAACAGGTCATGTCGGTGTCGTCGCTGTCGGAGAGACTTCTGGGGAAGTAAACGTCGCACCCCGTAAGTTCAGCCGCACGCTGCTGAGTATCAATGCCGCAAAACTTCACGAGAGCCGTTTCGCTGCCGTGAAAGCGGTATTCCTCCATGAAGAACGGCACGAGAATCCCGTCGATGCACAGCACTACATAGTCGGCATCCACGCGGTCAAACACGTCGTCGTCGAAGCGTAGCGTCACCTCTCCGGCCACTCCGTGCGGTTTGCCCAGGCGTCCAATCTTGTAAACGTCGTCCTTTCTTATCATCGTCGGCTAATGTTTCTTGCAGTAAGTCCGTCGGTTGGGTTATTCTATACGCTGTATCTTTGCGCCCAAGTCGTTGAGACGGCGCTCGATATCCTCGTATCCGCGGTCAATCTGTTCTATGTTGTCAATGCGGCTGTTGCCGTTTGCGCTCATTGCGGCTATGAGCAGCGCGATGCCGGCACGTATGTCCGGACTCGCCATGCGGCCTCCACGCAGACGTATCTGGTGGTCATGCCCCACAACAACGGCGCGGTGCGGGTCGCAAAGAATGATCTGCGCACCCATATCTATCAGCTTGTCCACGAAGAACAAGCGGCTTTCAAACATTTTTTGGTGGAAAAGCACACTGCCGCGAGCCTGGGTAGCCACAACGATGAGCACCGAAATCAGGTCGGGAGTGAGTCCCGGCCAAGGTGCGTCGGCCAGAGTCATTATCGTTCCGTCGATGAATGTCTCCACGTTCAGATGGTCTTGCTGCGGCACGATGAGGTCGTCGCCCTCAACGTCGATGCGCACTCCGAGGCGACGGAAGGCATCCGGTATGATTCCGAGGTTGCGCAGCGACACGTCCTTTATCCTTATGCCGTGGCCAACCATGGCGGCCATGCCTATGAACGAACCCACTTCAATCATGTCGGGCAGCACCTTGTGCTCCGCGCCGTGCAGACTCTTTACGCCCACGATGGTCAGCAGATTGCTGCCGATGCCGCTTATGCGGCCGCCCATGCGGTTGATGAGGTGGCACAGTTGCTGTATGTAGGGTTCGCAGGCGGCGTTATATATAGTGGTGGTTCCCTCTGCGAACACTGCCGCCATGATGATATTCGCTGTACCGGTGATGGATGCTTCGTCCAAGAGCATGTAGCATCCGGTGAGCTGCTTGGCGGCAATCTCATAGACATTGCGATTCTCAACGTGGTGAAACTCAGCTCCGAGCATCTTGAACCCGAGGAAGTGAGTGTCCAACCGGCGGCGTCCTATCTTGTCGCCACCGGGTTTGGCTATCACCGCCTTGCCGAAGCGGGCCAGCAGAGGACCGATCATGAGCACACTGCCGCGCAGAGAGGAGCACTTGCGCACAAACTCGTCGCTCTCAAGATAGCCGAGGTCGATGTGTTCGGCGCAAAACGAATAGTCGTTGCGCGCCAACCGCTCCACCTTCACGCCCATATCCTTGAGCAGTTGTATGAGGTTGTTTATGTCGCGAATGTCGGGTATGTTGCTGATAACCACCTTTTCGGCGGTGAGCAGCGCGGCGCAAATCACTTCGAGAGCCTCGTTTTTGGCTCCCTGCGGAGTGATGGTTCCGCTCAGTGCGTGTCCGCCTTCTATGAGGAAAGATGCCATGTGGTATGTGTTTTGGGTCAGTAGTCTTGCCGTAGTGGTGCTGTGGCCACTCCTGTCACTTCCTTCTCTTCCGCTTCATGGGTTCGGGAACCATGGCGGTGTCGACTTTCTGGAATCTGAACGAACCGAGGTCGAGCTGAATCTTCCCATCGGTGAAGCGTGCCAGATCGTCGGCCACCTTCTCGTCGTCCATCGAACCGTGGCCCCATGTGGCCAGGTCGCGCTTCATGTGGTTGGCGGTAAGTCGGGCCAACTCGTCACGCTCCGGTCCTTCGGGCATGGTCTTGAGTTTGGCGAACAGTTCTTCCAGCAACCGTCCGTAGTGGCGAATGTGTACGTGCTCGTCCTTTTGCGGTCTTGCCATCGGTTTCGGGCGCGACATTATCTTTTCCGCCTGCGACACGTCAAACGGCCACTCGATGTCCAGCTGTTTGCGGCTTATTATATAAAGGTGGTCCCACAGCGTCTGCTGGTAGTTCTCGTTTTCGCGTATCTGCGGCGTTTTGGCCTCCATCATCCTCACGATGGTCTCGGCGCACGCCTGTCTCTGGCGCTTGTCCTTGATGGTTGTGGCAAAGCCCACCATGTTTTGTATCTCACGCCCGTATTCCGGCATGATCAAAGGTTCGCGCTGAGTGTTATAGTCCAGTCCGTTTATGTTCATGGGGTTATATGTTTCTGCATGTGTGGAATGTGGTGATTGTAAGGTATGGTCACCACATCCGCCGACCATATCAGGTCGCTATAAGAGTTTCTTGGGAGTCTTCGCCACGAAGTCCTTCAGATAGAACGGCACGAAGTATGCCACATCTTCCGTCTGCTGTCTGCCCATCCTTTGCTCAGCCAACGGTTGCATCCACTTGGCCAGCGGTTTTATGTCGTCGATGAAATGGGCGTTGGGATGGTTCAACACCTCCTTGCACTTGGCGGCACCGTTGCCGAAGAAATACATCGGGTGACTGTCGAGCCACTCCTTGTAGGTGTTTTCGTCAACCACGTCGGCTGTTGTCTCGCGCACAGTGCGCAGTCCACGGTCGTACACGGCGGCATACACCTCCATGCGGCGTGCATCGATCATGGGGCAGAGCAGTGCGTCGTCCTCCAGTTCGGCGTGTCCCAGCAGCACGGGAGTGCAAAGCAGTTCCAGCGTGGGCACGGCTATGAGCGGAATGTTCAGTCCGTAGCACACTCCCTTGGCCATCGACACCCCGATGCGCAGTCCGGTGTAAGAGCCGGGACCGCAGCTCACCGCCACGGCGTCAACGGGTATGGCGTGACTGTCGGCAAACGACAGTGCCTCATCTATGAATGTTCCGAGCTTCACCGCATGATTGGGTCCGCTGAAGTCTTCGGTGTTGAATATGCATGCTCCGTCTTCGCTCACGGCAACCGAGCACACGTCCGTACTTGTCTCAATGTGTAGAATGCACGACATAGGTTCAGAATATGGTGAAAGCTTTGCGTGTGAAAGCTTCAAATACGCTGTTTTTGTTTGCAAAGACAATGCGTGCAACCGGTAAAAAGAGCTTGCTTGCAAATCCCCGATTGCAGTTTGTCATTGCAAAGATAATGCAAACGAGCGCAATGAAAGTTCACTTTCGTATTGCCGAGTGCAGCTTATCTTATGCAAAGATAATGCAAACGAGTGCAATGAAAGTTCACTTTCATATTGCCGAGTGCAGCTTATCTTATGCAAAGGTACGATAATTTCCGGCCATTCATTTGCGGTTTACAAGAAATTAACGTTCAGTTCAGCAATACTTGTAATGCAATGGACATCTGCCACAAGAAACGGCACGATGCGCCGGAGGTCAACCATAGTTGGCGATTTCCTCCGGCGCATCGGTGTTTTCTTCAGCATTCTGCTGTTGCCAGTCTTGCGACAATTCTGCGAAAAAGTCATGGTGGAGCAACGTGGAAAAGATGAAGAGCAAATCAATGCTCATACTCTTTCGGCGAAACACATTATATATATTAGAGCGTTCGCACGGTACACGCTGGGCAAGCCAAGCCGCCGTATAGCCTTTTTCGCACATAACCTCATAAATCCTTCTTCCTATGTCCATGGTCCGATTGTTAGTAGGTCTTTCAAATATACATCCCAGGCTTTCCTAAAAGCTCCGGAAACTTACATCCTCACTGTTCGTCCGCACTCTTTTATCCCGAGTGTGAACTTCTGTGTACAAAGGAAGTGCAAACGAGCGCAATGAGAATTTATTCTCAAATTGCCGAGTGCAGCCTTTCTTCTACAAAGATAAGAAAACATTTGGAATGCGGCCGCATACCCCCCCCCGATTAACAACGATTAACTTCATTTATTCTTTCGTTGACGTTATTCGCTAAAAGAATGTCGGTTTTACACTCATTCCTCTTGCATTTCAAAACCTTTTCACTGTTTTTCGCATTTAGAAACGTGTGAATTTAACATTCAAACGCCGCGTCACGGCTAAAAAGGCACAAGGACAGGAGGGTTGGCGTCCTCGCCGACCCCTTGTCTCAAAAATCAAGCGCAACCATAGGAGGTACGCCGCCCTCGGCGTACCAAGTATTGACGACAATAGAGACAATAAGAG